>NZ_JBHRXY010000005.1:0-214856 GCF_042648745.1 Paracoccus angustae | reverse complement strand
AGCACATGGGTCTTGGTCGCCACGCCCTCGGCCAAGGCCAATTCCACCGCCGTCAGCACGGCCTGTTCGTCGTGCTGAAGAACCAGGGCGAGGATGTCGACCATCTCGCGATCACCGCCGGGCTTGCGCAGCATCTGCTCCTGCAACTGCCGGAAGGCAGGCGGGAACTCGGCAAAGGGCGCGCCATTGCGCAACGCCCCGGGCTTGCGCTGAAGAACAGCCAGGTAATGCCGCCAGTCATAGATCGTCCGCGGTGGCAGCTTGTGGCTGCGCTGGATGATGCGGCAATGCTCGCACAGGATGTTGCCCTCGGCTGCCACGACCAGCCGGTCTGGATAGATCCGCAGGCTGACAGGCCGGTTCGCAAAGGACGCCGGAACGCTATAGCGATTGCGCTCGAAGCTGATCAGGCAGGTGGGCGAGACGCGCTTGCTGAGTTCGATGAAGCCGTCAAAAGCCGGCGGCAGGGGCATCAATGCGGCCCGCTCCTCAGCCCAGACATCGGCGATGGTGCCGGGCAGCGTGCCGTGCGGGGTCTCTTGCCACACCTCCAGGCAGCGCTGTTCCAGCCAGGTGTTCATCGTGGCAAGGTCGGGAAAGCCCGGCATCCCTTGTAAGACCTGATGGCGGGAGTCCTGAACGTTCTTCTCGACCTGTCCCTTCTCCCAACCCGCTGCCGGATTGCAGAACTCCGGCTCGAAGACATAGTGATTGGCCATGGCCAGGAAGCGGAGGTTGACCTGCCGCTCCTTGCCACGGCCGACACGATCCACCGCCGTCTTCATGTTGTCGTAGATGCCGCGCTCGGGCACACCACCAAAGACGCGGAACGCGTGCCAGTGGGCGTCGAACAGCATCTCGTGGGTCTGCAGGGGGTAGGCGCGCAACAGGAAGGCCCGGCTGTGTGATAGCTTGATATGCGCCATCTGAAGCTTGGTGCGCTCGTCCGTCAGATGGCCGTAGTCTTCGCTCCAGTCGAACTGGAAGGCCTCTCCCGGTCGGAAAGACAGCGGCACAAAGGTGCCGCGGCCCGTGGTCTGCTGTTCCCGCTGGCGATCTGTCCGCCAGTCCCGCGCAAACGCCGCAACCCGGCCGTAGGAGCCGGTAAAGCCCAGCTTGACCAGATCGGCATGCATCTGCTTCAGCGTCCGCCGCTGCTTGCGCGACTTGCCGGCCTCCGTCTTCAGCCAGCCGGCCAGCTTCTCGGCAAAAGGATCAAGCTTGCTTGGCCGATCCGGGGTGGCAAAGGACGGCTCGATCGTTCCTGAGTTCAGATACTTCTTGATCGTATTGCGCGACAGGCCGGTGCGACGCGCGATCTCGCGGATTGGCAACTTCTCCCGCAGCCGCAGCTTCCGGATCACGTTCAAAAGTCCCATGTGGATCACTCCGTAAACCCCCTCCGCTCTTCGCGTCGGGGAAGGGTCACATGGGTCAAATCTCAATGGAAATTATGGGCCTGCCTGGGTCACTTCTGGGTGGAAATCAACAGGCTGGACAAGCCCGCCGTCTCTCCCGAGGCGCTGCGCGACCCCGATGAAGCCCGCGCCGGACTTGACGCCTTGAGGGAGGCCTTGTCGCGCGCGGCCCAGGCCCGGTCCGCACTGTCGGCCCGCTACCCCGATGAGGGCTTGGCCGACATGCCGCTGGACGCCCTGGAACTGCAGTGGCGCGAGGCACAGGGAAAGTCTTGGCCCTTCGCCGGCTTGGCGCAGAAAAAACTCCGCAAGCTGCTGCAAAGCTATGCAAGCGCGGGTCAGGCGGATCCTGCACGCGACCTTCCGGCACTGAAGCAGCTTCTGCGCGCATGGCAGGACATCGCAGCCTCAAGCCTGCGGTCGCTGCCTGGATTTGCGGGCGAGAAGACGGATGCCGCCCGCATTGCTGCCGAGATCGATGCGGCATCCGCTTTCCTGGATCTGGAACGACACTTGCGCGCCGCCGGCCTGCCTGCCGCGCGGCTGGAAGAACACCGGCCCCAACTGTCCCATGCCTCGGGCGGCGATTTTGCTTCCCTGCTGCAAGCCCTGCGCGACACAGCGAACAGGTCCGATCAAGCCGCAGCAGCCTTTGCCGATGCAGGAGGCGCCCTGCCACAGGATTGCGACACCCTCCTGGCCGGACTGGAGCCTCTACAGAGTCGGTTCGGCGACTGGCTGAAATGGCGCGCCTGTCGAGCCGAGGCCCTCGGCGCCGGGCTGGAGCCGCTGGTTCGCGCCTTGGAGGAGAAGGCGGATATTCCCGATACCATGCGTGCTTTCGAGCAGGCCTATATGGCCTGGTGGCTGCGGCTGGCGATGGATGCCGAAGCTTGCCTGCGCGGCTTTGCGCATTGGGAACATGACGCCCTGATCCGCCGTTTCCGGGAACTTGACGATGCCTTGGCCAATCTTGCCTCGGACGAAGTAATGCGGCGGCTGGGAAATGATCTGCCCACGCGCGACTCGGTCCCACGGAATTCGGAACTGGGGGTTCTGCGGCATCAACTGGGATTGCAGCGCCCGACGCGGGCGATCCGCAGCCTGATTGCCGACATGCCGACAACGTTTGGCAAGCTGGCGCCTTGCGTGCTGATGTCGCCCTTGTCGGTTGCCCAATACCTACCCGCCGGGCAGGCGCAGTTTGACCTCGTCATCTTCGACGAAGCCTCGCAGATCTCGACCTGGGATGCCATCGGCGCAATTGCCCGCGGGCGCCAGGCGATCATCGTGGGCGATCCGAAGCAGCTTCCGCCGACGAACTTCTTCGGGCGCAGCGATGACGGCACCCAGGAAGGCGCTGAACTCGCTGAATTCGAAAAGGACATGCCGTCCATCCTGGACGAAGTGGCGGCGGCAGGCATCCCGACCCATCGACTGAACTGGCATTATCGCAGCCGGGACGAGGCGCTAATCGCGTTTTCAAACCATTACTACTATGACGGGGGCCTGGTCACGTTCCCCTCGCCCGACGCTGCTGGCAATGCTGTGCGGCTGCACAAGGTCAACGGCATCTATGGGCGCGGCACCGGATCGACCAATCCCGAGGAGGCGCGTGCAATCACTGCCTTCATTCGCAAGCGCCTGACCGAATGGCTGAGGCTGCCCGAGAAAAAGCGCCCTACCCTTGGCGTGATCACCTTCAACGCACAGCAGCAGGGTCTGATCCTCGACCTGCTTGATGCCGAGCGCAAGGCCAACCCCGATCTGGAATGGTTCTTCGCCGACGAGCTGGAAGAGCCGGTGATCGTCAAGAACCTGGAGAACATCCAGGGCGATGAACGCGACGTGATGCTGTTCTCGATCACTTTCGGGCCGGACCAGGCGGGCAAGTTCACCATGAACTTTGGCGCGATGAACAAGGACGGCGGAGAAAAGCGCCTGAATGTTGCGATTACAAGGGCACGGGCGGAACTGCATGTCTTTGCCTCGATCACCGCCGATCAGATCGACACCACAAGGACACGAGCCCGCGGAGTTGCGGATCTCAAGGCTTTTCTTGACTTCGCCAACCGGGGACCGGTGGCTCTTGCCGCGCAGGACAGCGGATCGGTCGGACCCGCAGACTCTCCCTTCGAGGAAGGGGTGCGCGGTGCCTTGGCCGCAAAAGGCTGGGAGGTCCACACGCAGATCGGCGTGTCGGGCTTCCGCATCGACCTGGGCGTGCGGCATCCCGATCACGCGGGCGTTTGGCTGGCCGGCGTGGAGTGCGACGGAGCGAGTTACCATTCCTCGGCAACAGCGCGCGACCGAGACCGGATCCGTCAGGCTGTTCTGGAAGGCTTGGGCTGGAATATTCTGCGGATCTGGTCGACCGACTGGTTCCGGGCTCCTGATGCCACGATCACGCGTATTGACGGCAGTCTCCAAGCCATTCTGGAAGCTGACCGGGCGCGCCGGGCTGAAGAGGACGCGCAGCAGGTTCCTGTCGAGGAGGATGCGCCCCTTGCGGAGGGAACCTCGCTCCTACCAATGCCTGCACCCGATCCGCAGCAATCAGACGACGATGAGAGCGACGAAGCTGTTGAGGAACGCGCGGTTCTCTTCGCCGATAACGCGGCGGGCGCGTTGCCGGCGCCTTTGCCATTGCAAGGCATCCAACCAAGTGCCGATCGCTTCTTCGATGATGACTACACGGCCGACCTCCGCAGCCTGATGCAGCAGATCGTCGCCGCAGAGGGTCCGATCCCCGACAGCTTCCTTGCCCGCCGGATTTCCCAGCTTCACGGCTGGCAACGAACCGGCGGACGCATCCAGGCACGTCTGTCGGCCTTGCATGACACCTTTGATGTGACAGTCGAGGGAAATGTCAGGTTCCTCTGGGAGAAGGGCAGCATAAGGAACCGCGTTCCCTTCAGGGGTATGGGCGACCGGTCACTGCGGGAGATATCAAGATCCGAGATCGCTAGCGTCATTGCTCGGGACGAAGCCAAGATATTCAAAGCTGAAGACCCGGACTTGGAGCTTGCCCGTCTGCTAGGCATCGCGCGGCTCAGCAAGGATGCTAGGGATTATTTGAAGCTTTGTCGTGATTGGCGACAAAGCACATTATCAACAAACTGCAGCGGGGAGTCCTGACCGATGAAGTTGGCCCATAGCGGCCGTTCGAACCACGTGCGGGGTATGATCGCTCCCAAACCAAAGCCGCCGTTCGTCGACGCTTGCAGCTGAAAACGAGCTGCCCCTTACAAAGATAGAGGATGTAGAAGCAGCCCGTCTTTCTGCTCGACGTAGCATTCGACGTTGCTGCGGATTTTTTCGAAAACCTGTGGAAGGAGCTTGAAAAGATCATCCATATGCAAATCATGCCCCGTGAAGCCGTGGTAGCTGCGGAGGTAGGAGACGATTTCCGATCGCTCATCCGCGGACATCGTCGCCAGTGGCTCAGATATGCCGTAAGCCCAAAAGTTCGTGAGGTGGATGAACTTCGAACTGAAGCCGTAAGCCAAGGATACCCACGAGTGATTGTCATTGGCGTAGGTGTGAAATTCGACATCGCGGATGTCCGTGAACTTCCCCTTGGCAGAAAGTCGCTGCCACCGTGCGCCCGTAAGAACATTACGGCACAGTCCATCACGGTCAGTAAGGGGGACAGAGAAAGCTAGGTAATCGACCCGCATGAGGTTATCGATTTCCAGACGGATGATCGCGGCGCAGGCACCGTAAAGCCCTTGGGCGTAGAGCAAGCCGAAGGCTTGGTTGTGCTCGCACGAGCGCTTCTCGACGAGGCGCATATACGCCCTGAGGTTCTCGTCCATCACGCTCCGCCTTTCTCACTTCGATCCAACGTAGCGACGCAGCCATGCCGAGAGGACCATCCAATGCGAGGCGACCAGGCTTGCGTCGTCAGCTGTCAGCTCCTCTTCCGTCCCACAACCCAGCCGTGGCCTGATCCTGCCATATTTCGGAGTTCATTCGCCGCGCTGATCATCATCTTGCGGACGGATGTAAACACTCAAGCGGGTCAGAACGTCGTGCCACGCTCTCTGGTAGTTCAGCCTCTGGGAAGCGCCGGCACCACACTCTTGAAAATCTCCCGTTCAAACGGATGCAATATTCCGAGGATTTCATCTTTCGTTTGGAGGATGCGGTCTACGGCGTCCTGCAGGGTCTCATCGGGCGATGGATCGGGTAGCAGTTTTGTTCCTAGGGAGAAAGGAACCCCAAATTCATCTAGGATAAAGACATTTGGATCCAAAAACATGGCTTCCGCCATCGCAATGAACATTCGGTAGTTCGCTGTCGATTTGCGTCCCGCTCTAGATTCAATGTCTTTGTGAATTGACTCAATAGCGGAGAGCTGCCGCGGGAACTTAAAACAAAGATAACTGCGGAGAAACTTAAGGCCCTGATCGATGGCGTCACTTGGTGATTGTTCACCTCGCCGATTTTCAACTCTATCATCTAAAAAATTGCGTAGTGTGTCCGACATACGGATCTTGGTCAGCACTGCGGCCAATTGAGTTCCGCTGTGGATCTGATAACCCTTTAAGATCCGTTCGCCCCCCATCTGCGCAAAAATTATTTCGCATACATAGTTTAGCTCTTCTCCATTCGGGATGTGGGACCAGTTCAGTAGATTTCGGTAAAGCATATCGCTGCGAATGCGGTTCGCTACAAGCTTTTGGGTTTCGATATCTATGTGGCGGTTCTCGCGGATAGTCGATATATCAAGTTCCACCGCATTGATCTCGCTTTCGACCCGGCGCCGTGACGCATCCGAAAGATCTTCTTCTGGCAACCCCAACAAAAGCGAAATGGGGGTTCCCTCAGGCTGGGTTTCAACCGACACTTCAACTAGCATGTCGGATGGTTCCGGAGGGTTCTCGAGCACAAAGACTTTTCCGATGAACCATTGCCCCATTCGTCCTGCTCGTCCGGCGACATTCCGGAAAGAAAAGTAGTTGATGGTTGATGTGTTTACTCGCCGGTCATAAACAACAACATTTTCGGCAACCGTATTGATGCCCTCGATTAAGGTTGACGTGCAAATTAAGATCGAGAGTTTACCTTCGGAGAAGGCCCGGATCATATACTGCTGAAGTGATCTCGGCACGTTTCCATGGTGTATCCCGATACCCCTTTTCAGAGCGTCAGTGACGATCCAGCTATCAGGAAATTCCTGCTCGAGCCAGGATGTGGCGTCCTCTGTAGCCTTCGTGAGCGGGCGCTTCTCGGCATCGATGAGGAGCTGAGCAGCCTCTGCGCACTTCGCGGGCGACTGACAATAGATCAGCGTCGGCCCCGTGTTCTCGCCAACGATCTCTTTAAGCTTTTCGGCGCGCTCGCTTCCATCGCGAGGAAGGTCAAAATGCACGATGTCCAAGGCAACTGTGGAAAATTGGGATGGGATGAACACGTGCTGATATTTACTAGCGATGCCCTTGACCCCGTCGACATGGGGACCGATCAGGTAAAACTTCGCTCCCGACGACGCCAGCTTGTGGAAGGCAAGGTTGAGATCGACAGCCCGATCCGCGCCTCCCGCGAGGTCGGCCCGAATGTCGAGTTTGTAGAACTCATCTACCACGAACCAGTCAATGTTCTGGAGGTCGTCTCTAGAGAGGACCCGTTCCTGTGTGAGGATATAGATGGCGCGCGCACCCGGCGTGGAAACTTGCGACGCGTGGGTGATGATACTGTGAGTTTCGGAGAACCGTGCGGCAAGCCTCTTGCGCGTTTCATCGATGAGGGCGATCGTCGGAACGATGATAACGATCCTACGGAATTTATTCGCAGAAACTACTGCGTCGATGATCATGCTTTTGCCGACGCTTGTAGTCGCGCTTAACACGACGTTTCGTCCTTCCATAATCTGGCGATAGACAATGAGTTGCAGGGAGTGGAAACGTCGACCATCGAGTCCCGGAGCGATATGAGCCTGCAGGAGCATCGATTCCGAAAAATCTTTCGGATCCGGCAAATATGGGATCAGCCCAACAGCTTTGATGAGATCATTAAGAAGATCATGGTATTTCTCAGGAATCTCCCGTTTCTTGTCTAACGCACGTATGATCAGTTCTCGGGAGGTGTCGTGGGTAGACGTATTGTTTGAAAGCATTGCGAGGTTGCGTAAAATTTTCTCCCAGTCCGAGGCATTGCGCTCTGGGGCGCGAAGCAAGTCTCGAGCGTCCATTTCGATAGAATTTATCATCTTTTTATCACCTTCTCGAACTCGGAGAGGAGGCTGTCTACGTTCGGTATCGGAATTAGGAAGATATGGACGGAAATACTAACCAAAGTGGCAGGCAGCACCGGCTTTAACTTTTCATATTCCATATTAGCTTCAGAAATTAGGTCGCTCAGGTATGCGTTATAGAATCCGGTAGCCAAATGTGGACTTTCGTAGGCGAGCAGGATCGGTAGCCGAACCGCTCTACGAAGGTCTTCAATTTTTGCGCGGTCAGTGAAGAGTCCATCGATTGATGACGGTCTAGCGTGATGCGGCTCGCGGAGCGTCATGATGAAGCGGCGCTCCGCCTTCAGGACCCCGGACGACACTGCCTCGTGTAGGCCTTCAGCGATCTCAGTAAGGATATCGTCGCGCTGATCTGCTCGCAGCAGATGAGGGCGTCCAAGCCAAAGCTGATCTCCCGAGTCGTTGAAAACGATATGGGCACTGGTGGCAGTTCCGTCTTCCATATTGAACAGACGGCAAGGCATAGGCTCGCTGTTCAGATGGTTCCTCATGACCGCGTGGAGAAGAACTTCGGCCAGGAGCGTGTCGACATCAATGCGCCGACCTTTCAAAGCGTCCAGCGCTCTCGGGAGCAGCTGTCTTGCAGAAAACCTGTCAAATTGGGCAAGCGTGTGCGAAGGCAGCGCGATTTCGGGCAGCCAATCCACGAGATAATCACACAGGGCTTCCGAGCGCCACTCTCCGTCATCGAACTCGACATCGAAGCTTCTCATAGACCGCGCGATCGCGACCTCGTCAAGCTTTGCAATCTCCTTTAGGAACGGTTCCGGCAGAGTGGTGTAGACCTTGAGGTCCAGCCGTGCGTTGGCCCGGATGTCGGCAAGCTTTTCTTTCCACCACTGCTGAACCGTCGCCCTCGCGAGGCTTTTCTTGTCCCCGTCTGTTGCTCGGTCAGCCTCTGAAGCTTCCCGAACCTGGGAAAGCAGTTCCTTATACATCGCTTCCGCTCGCGTTATGCCCGGAATCGAGCCTTGAGCCTCACACATCCTAAGGATCTTGTTGATACCATCGCGCTCAAGCCCGTCACTCGAGCCAGCGACCTGCCAGTAGAGGGTTTCCGCCCAATGACCAAGGTTGCGCTTGTTCTTTGATGTGAATGATTTATGCTTGTTAGAGAAACTCTCCTTCAGCGCAGCCAGTTTTTCCGTAACAGCCTTCCTTCGCCCCCGAGGCGCACAAAATGGCTTCAAAGCGGAAGCGACATCGCGCCGCGACACGATGCGGAAACGGGGTTCGGCTTCGAAGCGGTCGCACGCTAGAGATTTTTCGCATAGTGATGTTCCGGGGAGCGTCTTCGTGCTCGACTTGCTTCGCTCCGTTATTTCTTTAATTGACCACTTCCTGTCGTCTTCGGTGGTCTTTACCTGAACATACTCGTTGATGCTTCTGTCCTCTTCGAGGATGCGCAAGGTGATGTCATCCGCCGTCTCGAATTCCACTGCGACGATTGTTGCGTCTTCCAACATATCGAGCAGGAAACCGACCCCTACCTGATCCTGGTATGTAAAGCCCGCCCTGGCGGCGACCCCTCCGGCGTTTGATGGATCATCGATAAGAACGTCCAAGGTCACGGCAGCGCTCACTTAACTCATGTCCATAGTATAGGCGCATAATTCACGCGTATCGCAACTTGTTGACCTCCACCCTCATCTCGAAGGCAGCGAAATGCGGAGATTGTGTCGCCAGTGGCACATGAAGCAAGGACTTGGCCGCTTTGTGGCGCAAGGACGGGTCACTCAATCGACGCACGCTGCGAATACTGGTTCACCCGGTTCATACCCCCAATTCTACTAAGTTCACACACAGCGGACGATCGAGCTGAACGCAGCGAACAACCGCTTTCCGCCCTTTTGGTTAATGATGAGATGCTGCCACTTGGGACAAGTGTAGGCTTCAAGCTGTTCCTCGCAGTGCCCGCGCATGTTGAACTGCCAGAGTAGCAAGCTGCAGAGCAGCCTCACGATCTGCGGCCACAGCAATGAAGCGGGCGTTGTGGCAGAAGCGTGAGCCAGGCACACCAGATGCAGCTTCGAAGGCCGCGTCCGTCAGCCCCGCCCAACCTACGGGAAGATCGGCCCGAAGGGCAAAACCTTCAGCTTCGCGGCGGATGCCGGTCAGGGCCCAGTCTGTTTCTCGGGGATGGACCACGAAGAGCAGGTGATCGGCGCCTGCCTTCTCGATGGCAGAGCGGAAGGGCATGCCCATCGGGAGTTCGAGGACCCGGCTTTCTCCGGCGGCGGCAATGGCCTCCATAACGACAGCCTCGGCCCGCAGCTTGGCGGCCTTTCGTGCAACCGCCGCCTCGACAAAGGCACGAGCGATGGTCAAAGCGTGGTCGAAGGCCCGATCATCGGCACCCGGGCTGCGATCGTCGAAGACGGGTTTGAGGCTTTCCAGCAGGAGCGGCAGGGACAGGTCCGCGAGCAATCCACTTGGCGACAGGGAACCATTGTCTACCAAGTCGATGGGCAGGACGAAATCGGCGTCGAACGCTGCATGGATCATGTCCAGATCCCCATCAGGAACACCGAAGGTCCGCAGATAGTCCCTGCCGAAGTGCCGCCAGATTAGGCCGAACGAGCTGTAGGGCTGGCTGTCGTCGCGCAGAGGTGGGCTCTTCTGGTGGTGATCGAAGATCAGCCGCTCCGGATCGTGATCGCGGCCGACGTCATAGATCACCCGGTCCGGCGCCGGTGTGGTCCAAGCCGCATCACGCGTCCGCGTGATCCGCGCCTTCGGGAAAAGCCGCGTCAGGACAACGGAGGAGAGAAGCTCGTCAGCGTGAAAGCCACCGGAATGGGTGACAAGATGAGCAATAGTCATGAGATGTCCTGGAAAAGAGATGACCGCCCGGAGGCGGTCAGTAGAGAATCAATGGGTTACGAAATCTTTGCCCCGAACTGAACAAATTTACCCCTAGCCGGCAGCAACTATGCTCCGAACAACAAAACCTAATGGGTCCAGGGCGCGCGGCGGTCTGTCGCGAAGTTCTCGCCATAGCCGCGCGGACGGACATTGGCGGCGCGCTTTTGCGGCGGCTGGACAATGTAGTCCAGGCCATGTTCGCGGGCGTAATCCTCGGCCTGCTTCTGGGTGTCAAAGCGCAGGCGGACCTGGCTCTGCGTGTCGTCACTGCCGATCCAGCCCATCAGCGGGTCGATATCGCGTCCGACGGGCGGAAACTCCAACACCCATGTCCTGGTCCGCGCGGTGCCGGACTGCATGGCATTGCGGGCGGGTTGATAGATGCGAACGCGCATGGGGCTACCTTTCGGGGGCGGATCTCGGGGGACTTATCGCCAATGACGCGGCGCGGATCAAGGCCCGGAACGTCCGCCCCTCCCGGGCGTTGAGGCCGGAACCGCAACCAGAGGAGATTTCCCATGCCGTTCCGAACCGCTGCCGCCCTTGTGCTGCTGGCCTTGCCCGCCGCGGCCCAGGAAACCGCCGCGCCCGCCGCCCCGGCCGAAGGCGAGGCGCCGATGATCGCGGAAATCAAGACGGCCGAGGGCGAAAGCCGCGGCACCGCCACCGCGGTCGCCACCCCGTCCGGCATGATGCTGGTAACGCTGGAACTGGAGGGCCTGCCCCCCGGCATCCACGGCGCCCATATCCACCAGACCGGCGAATGCACGCCGCCCGACTTCGAATCGGCGGGCGGGCACCTGGCGGGCGACAAGGACCATGGCGTGATGGCGGCCAACGGCCCGCATCCGGGCGACCTGCCCAATATCCATGTCCCCGACAGCGGCACGCTGATGGTCGAATATTTCGTTTCCGGGCTGAGCAAGGAAATGGTCGCAGACGAAGACGGATCCGCCATCATCATCCATGAACAACCCGACGACTATGTGGGCCAGCCTTCGGGCCATGCCGGCGGCCGGATCGGCTGCGGCACCTTCGCCGAAGCCAGCTAGATCACTGCGCTGCGGCGTCCGCAAAGGGCGCCGTCAGCTCCGCCGTGCCCGCGGCCTTGTCATAGATGCAGACCATCCGGTCGGAACCGGCCGTGACCAGGGCCGCGCCATAGCTTTCCGAACCGAACGGATTGACTTCGACCGCGACGCTTGCAGAGGCCGGCGCTTCAACCAGCGCGCGGCAGGATTGCGCGACGGCGGTGCGGAACGCGTCCCATGCCTCGTCGCTCGACGGCCAGGCCATCACGGGCAGAACAGCAAGACCGATGGCGGCAAGCCCTTGTTTCATCGTTTTTCTCCATCCGCAGAAAAGCAGGGAACGCGCGGGCGGTGCAATCGTTCTGCCTCAAACACAAAGAGGTGATCGTATGTCATCGGCCCGTGCCATCCTTTCCGTTCTGGCCCTGTTCTCCATGGCCGCCTGCTCGACGGGCTACGGCCTGACCGTTGCCGCCACAAGCTGCGACCTGAGCCAGCATCAGCGGCTGGTCGGCATGAACATCGGCGAGGTTTACCTGCCCCCGCAACTGCATCGGCGGGAAATCAGCCCCGGGCAGGTCGTGACGCAGGACTATCAGCCGCGGCGGCTGAACATCTTCCTGGATCCCAAGGGCTGGATCGCCCGGGTGACCTGCGGCTGAGACGGGTCACGCCCGCGCGCGATCCACCTGGGCGATGGCGCGGGCAATCGCCTCGGCGATGGTCAGGTCGCTCGTGTCCAGAACAACCGCGTCCTCGGCAGGCCGCAAGGGCGCCGTCGCGCGTTCGCTGTCGCGGCGGTCGCGTTCCCGCAGCTCGGCCAGGATCTCGACCGGATCGGCGCCCAGCTCGGCCGCGCGGCGGGCGGCGCGAACCTGGTCCGAGGCCGTGACATACAGCTTGACCGCCGCATCGGGGCAGATGACCGTGCCGATGTCGCGCCCGTCCAGCACGGCGCCGGGATCCTGCAAGGCGAAGCGGCGCTGGAACTCCAGCAGCGCGGCGCGCACGGCGGGGATGGCGGCGACGCGGCTGGCCGCCTGCCCCGCCTGCGCGCTGCGCAGGCCGGGCCGGGCCAGATCATCGGCCTCCAACGTCTGCGCGGCCAGCACCGGATCGCCGCCCTTTGCGCCGGTCGCCCGGTACAGCAACCCGGTGTCCAGGTGGTGAAAGCCGAAATGCGCGGCAAGCGCGCGGGCAATGGTGCCCTTGCCCGAGGCGGCGGGCCCGTCGATGGCGATAATGAATGGCATGGTTTCGCAAGGCAGTTTCGCGCCCGTGCATGGCATGGCCAGGTCCGGTCGTCAAAATGAAAAACGCCGGCCCCGCAGGACCGGCATTCCGTTGTCGGAACAGCGGGATCAGGCGCCGCTGAGGGTTTTGGCGACCTCGGTCGCGAAATCCTCTTCCTTCTTCTCGATGCCTTCGCCGACGGCGACGCGGGCATAGCCGGTGATCTCGACCCCGGCCTCTTTCGCGGCCTGCTCGACCGTCAGGTCGGGATTGATCACGAAGGCCTGGCCCAGCAGCGTGTTTTCGGCCACGAACTTCTTCATCCGGCCCGGAATGATGTTGTTCTGGATCACGGCTTCGGGCTTCGGCTTGGCCGAGGCGGCGTTTTCCTCCATCGCCTTGGCGGTCTGGACTTCCAGCTCGCGCGCCAAGAGCGCCTGGTCCATGGTCGCCTCGGAGAGCGAAACCGGGTTGGTCGCGGCGATGTGCATGGCGAACTGCTTGCCGATCGCCTGAGCCTTGTCCTTGTCGCCCTTCAGCGCGACCAGGACGCCGATCTTGCCCATGCCTTCGGCGGCGGCGTTGTGGACATAGGACACCACCGTGTCGCCTTCCAGAACGTGCATCCGGCGCAGGGTCATGTTCTCGCCGATGCGGGCGATGGCGTCGGTCAGCACTTCGGAAACGGGCTTGCCGTTCAGATGCGTGGACTTCAAAACCTCGACATCGTCGGCGGTGGTCAGGGCGGTGTCGGTGATCTCGCGCACGAGCTGCTGGAAGTCGGCGTTCTTGGCGACGAAATCGGTTTCCGAGTTGATCTCGACGGCGACGCCGCGGCCATCGGCGACCTGCACGCCAACCAGACCTTCGGCGGCGACGCGGTCGGCCTTCTTGGCGGCCTTGGCCAGACCCTTGGTGCGCAGCCAGTCGATGGCGGCTTCCATGTTCCCGTCGGTCTCGGTCAGCGCCTTCTTGGCGTCCATCATCCCTGCGCCGGTCGTTTCGCGCAGCTCTTTCACCATCGCGGCGGTGATAGCCATGATCCGTCTCCTTTGATCAACGCGTCAGGCGGGGCATATCCCCGCCTGACGACAGTTCCGTGAATATCCGGTGTAACGCCGATCAGGCGTCGGCGGTCGCCTGTTCGGGGGCGGGCTCGTCCAGCAGTTCCTCGGGGGCTTCGGACAGGGCGCCGACATCCACGCCCGCCGCGCCCATCTGGGCCGACATGCCGTCAAGCGCGGCGCGGCTGGCCAGATCGCAATACAGCGCGATGGCACGGGCGGCGTCGTCGTTGCCGGGGATGATGTAGTCCACGCCTTCGGGCGAGCAGTTGGTATCGACCACGGCCACAACCGGAATGCCCAGCTTCTTGGCTTCCAGGATCGCCAGGTCTTCCTTGTTCACGTCGATCACAAACAGCAGATCCGGCAGGCCGCCCATGTCGCGGATGCCGCCCAGCGAGGCTTGCAGCTTCTGCTGCTCGCGCTCCAGTTGCAGGCGTTCCTTCTTGGTCAGCCCTTCGGCGCCGCCGGCCATGGTCTCGTCGATGGCCTTCAGGCGGCTGATCGACTGGGAAACGGTTTTCCAGTTGGTCAGCGTGCCGCCCAGCCAGCGGTGATTCATGTAGAACTGGGCCGATTTCTCGGCAGCATCGGCGATCGGCTTCTGCGCCTGGCGCTTGGTGCCGACGAACAGCACGCGGCCGCCCTTGGCCACGGTGTCGCGCACGACTTGCAGCGCCGCGTCCAGCATCGGGACGGTCTGCGTCAGGTCCAGGATGTGGATGCCGTTGCGGTCGCCATAGATGTATTCCGCCATGCGCGGATTCCAGCGCTGCGTCTGGTGGCCATAGTGAACGCCAGCTTCCAAGAGCTGACGCAGGGAGAATTCGGGAAGCGCCATGTCCATGTCCTTTCCGGTTTGCGCCTTGGCAGGGGATTCAGGACGGATGTCCCAACCGGTGGACCTTTTGCGGATTTCTCCCGCAAGGGCCCGCCCCTGCCTGTGAAGTGTGGGGCAGATAGCCCCCCTGGATTCGTTTTGCAAGGGCTTCCCCTTGCGGAACCGATAAAAGCTGACGAATCTGTCAGTTGCCGGGTCGGGAACGGTCGGGCAAGATGAGGGCGAAGGGGGTTCCGCCATGGCCGACAGCCGCTTCCGCTTTGGGCGTCAATACGATTTCTACGAAGTGCTTGCAGACGGGATCGTTCACGGCGTGGGCGTCACCCTGGCGCTGGTGGGCGTGACCGCGCTGATGTTCCATACCGCGATGTCGGCGGACCGGGCCGAGGTTCTGGCCGCGGCGATCTATGGCGCGGGGCTGATCCTGGCGCTGGCCGCGTCCTTCACCTATAACATGCTGCCGCATTCGCCGCTGAAATGGTATCTGCGGCGGGTCGATCATTCCGCCATCTTCGTTCTGATCGCCGCCACCTATACGCCCTTCCTGCACAAGGCCTCCTCGGATCCGACGGTGCTGGCGCTGCTGGTCTTCATCTGGACCATGGCGGCGCTTGGCGTCGCCCTCAAATGCCTGCTGCCCGGGCGATACGACCGGCTGGCGATCCTGCTCTATATCCTCATGGGGTGGAGCGGGCTGATCGCCTTCGGCCCCATTTCCGACCACCTGCCGCCCGTTTCGATGCTGCTGATCGTCGTCGGCGGCGTCGTTTACACGGCGGGCGTCGTTTTCCATGTCTGGGAACGGCTGCGCTTCCAGAACGCGATCTGGCACGGCTTTGTCGTGACCGCCGCTGCGATCCATTACGTGGCCGTGCTGGTCGCCGTCTGACCGTTGCCGCCTGATAGCGATAACAAGATTTTCGCCGCAGGGCGGCAAATCGCTTGCATCACCCCCCGCCTCCGGGCAGTTTGCCCGCAGATTGCGGTTAGAAAGGTGGCGCCATGAACCCTGAAACACAGTCGCAAAGGACGCGGGCGCTGTGCAGGCTTGCCCCGGTGATTCCGGTGATCGTCATCCAGAACGCCGAACGGGCCGCGGGGCTGGCGCAGGCGCTGGTCACCGGCGGGTTGCCGGTGCTGGAGATCACGCTGCGATCCGATGCCGCGCTTGATGCGATCCGGGCGATGTCGGGCGTTTCGGGCGGGCATGTCGGCGCGGGCACGGTTCTGACGCCGGACGACGCCAAGCGCGCCAAGGAAGCGGGTGCGACTTTTGCCGTGTCGCCCGGCCTCACCGACCGGCTGATCGCCGCCTGCGAGGAGCTTGAGCTGCCGCTGCTGCCGGGTGCGGCCACCGCGTCCGAGGTGATGCGCGCGGCCGACGCGGGCTATGACATGCTGAAGTTCTTCCCGGCCGAGGCGATCGGCGGCGCCCGCGCGCTGAAGTCGCTGGCCGGGCCGCTGCCGAAGATCGGCTTCTGTCCGACCGGGGGCATCTCGCCGGCCAATGCGGGCGATTATCTGTCCCTGCCGAACGTGGTCTGCATCGGCGGCAGCTGGATCGCCACCGACGCCGATGTCAGCGCCGAGAATTGGGGCGCGATCCAGGAACGGGCCCATGCCGCATCCCGGCTGAGCCGGGGCTGACCTTGCCCTCCGACGACAGGCGCGCCCGCCGCAACGTGATCGTGCTGGTCGCGGCGCAGGCGATCCTGGGCGCGCAGATGTCGGTGATCTTTATCGTGGGCGGCCTTGCGGGGCAGATCCTGGCTCCGAACCCCTGCATCGCCACGCTGCCCTTGTCCATGATCGTTCTGGGATCGGCGCTGACGGCGCGGCCCTTGGCGCGCTTCATGCAAGATCGCGGTAGGCGGGCGGGCTTTCTGCTGGCGGTCCTTGCGGGCGGCCTGGGCGCGGGCCTTGCAGCTTGGGGGCTGTCGGCGGGATCGTTCTGGCTGTTCATGGCCGGATCCCTGCTGACGGGCATCTACATGTCGGCGCAGGGTTTCTATCGCTTCGCCGCCACCGATCTCGCCTCCGAGGATTACGCCCCCCGCGCGATCAGCTGGGTGATGGCGGGTGGACTGGCCGCCGCAATCATCGGCCCGGCCGTGGTCCGCGCCACGGACGGGCTGACGGCGGTGCCGTTCCTTGCGGCCTATCTGGCGGTGATCGGGCTGAATGCCCTTGGCCCGTTCCTGTTCGCGTTCCTCGACAGCCCCAAGCCCGCGCCCGCCGAGGCCGGCGCGGAGGCAGGCCGCCCGCTGGCCGAACTGCTGCGCCAGCCGCAGATCGCCGTGGCGATGATCTGCGGGATGGTGGCCTATGCGCTGATGAACCTGGTGATGACCTCGACCCCGCTGGCGGTGGTGGGCTGCGGCTTTGGGCCGACGGACGCGGCCAACATCGTCAGCGCCCACGTTCTGGCCATGTTCGCGCCCAGCTTCTTTACCGGCCACCTGATCGCGCGCTTCGGCGCGGAACGGATCGTCGCGGCGGGCCTGCTGCTTCTGGCTTTGGCCGGCGCCACCGCCCTGTCCGGGGTCGAGCTTTCGCATTTCTTCGCCACCTTGATCCTGCTGGGGATGGGCTGGAACTTCGGCTATATCGGCGCCACCACCATGCTGTCCCGCGCCCACGCGCCCGAGGAGCGGGGCCGCGTGCAGGGTCTGAACGACGCGGTGGTGTTCGGCGGCGTGTTCCTCGCCTCGCTGTCCTCGGGGGGGCTGATGAATTGCAGCGGGGGATCGGTGGTGGCGGGCTGGAACGCGGTCAACCTGGCGATGCTGCCCTTCCTGGTGCTGGCCGGAGGGGCGCTGATCTGGCTGATGCTGCGCCCGCGCGAGGCCTAGCGGCGGGGGCGCTTCGCCCCCCGCACCCCCCGAGGATATTTGGGCAAAGGTGAAGATCAGAACAGGGATTTCTGTTCCGGCGGCCTGGCCTTGCGCGCGGGCTTGGGCGCGCCTTCCGGGCGGACCGTCACGCGGCCATCGGCGAATTCCAGGTCCATCTGCGGCGTCTGGCGAGCGGCCTGCGCCGATGTGAGCACCCCCTCGGGGCCGTGGACCACCACGAAGCCGCGCTTCAGCGTTTCCTTGTAGCCCAGCGACAGGCGCAGCCGGTCCACCCGCTGCATCGCCTGGTCGCGGTTGCGGATCGCCCGCTGCACGGCCTGTTCCAGCCGCCGCGCCAGATCGGCCAGCCGCTGATCCTGCTGCGCGATCGCCCGCCGCGTGCTGGCCATCACCCTGGCCAAAGAGGTATCCAGCCGTTCCCCCATCGCCGTCATCCGGTCGCGCCGCCGCTCCAGCCGCCGGATTGCAGCGGAGTCCAGCCGGTGCTCCAACCCGTGCAGCGCATGGGCCTTGCGGTCCGTGAACCGCCGCAGCAGCGCCACCGGCATGGGCCGCAAGGCAAGCTGGTGCCTGCGCGTCCGCACCAACCCGTGCAGCGCCGGTTCCAGTCGCCCGGCCCACAGATCCAGCCGCTGCCGTACGCCCTCGGTCAACGCGCCGGGACGGCCGAGCGCGCGGGACAGATCCCGCAGCCGCTGCCGGGGGCGGTCGATGTGATGCCGGCTGCACCGCATCAGCCGGGCCTGCGATTCGGCCAACCGCGCCGACAGTTCCGCCAGCACCGGCACCGCCATCTCCGCCGCGGCGGTCGGCGTGGGCGCCCGGCGGTCCGACGCGAAGTCGATCAGCGTGGTATCCGTTTCGTGCCCCACGGCCGAGATCAGCGGGATCCGGCTTTCGGCAGCGGCGCGAACCACGGCTTCCTCGTTGAAGCCCCACAGATCCTCGAGGCTGCCGCCGCCGCGCGCGACGATCAGCAGGTCCGGTCGCGGGATCGGCCCGCCGGGCGGCACGTCGTTGAAGCCCCGGATCGCCGCCGCGACCTGGGGCGCGCAGCCTTCGCCCTGCACGGCCACAGGCCAGATCAGCACATGCGTCGGAAAGCGGTCGCGCAGCCGGTGCAGGATGTCGCGGATCACCGCGCCCGAAGGCGAGGTCACGACCCCGATCACGCGCGGCAGGAACGGCAGCGGACGCTTGCGGGCCTCGTCGAACAGTCCCTCGGCCGCAAGCGTCTGGCGGCGCTTTTCCAGCATCGCCATCAACGCGCCAAGGCCTGCCGGTTCGATCTGGTCGACGATCAGCTGATACTTGGACTGGCCCGGAAAGGTGGTGATGCGGCCGGTCGCGATGACCTCCATCCCCTCCTCGGGGCGCTGCGCCAGCTTGCCCGCCTGCCCTTTCCAGGTCACGGCGGCCAGCACGCTGCGATCGTCCTTGAGGTCGAAATAGACGTGCCCCGATGACGGGCGCGACACCCGGCCGATCTCTCCGCGCACGCGCACCCGGCCGAACTGATCCTCCAGGCTGCGCTTGACCGCGCCCGACAGCTCGGAAACCGTGAATTCGTGGGCGTTGCTGCCCGGCGCGTCTTCCAGCAAATCCATGCGTCTTGTTCCCTTCGCCGCGCCACACTAGAACGCCGCGACCAGAAGCGAAAGGGCGGCCCATGAACATCCTGATCCTCGGCGGCGGCGGGCGCGAACATGCGCTGGCCTGGGCTATACGGCAGAACCCGAAATGCGACCGCCTCCTTGTGGCGCCGGGCAACGCGGGCATCGCCAATGTCGCGGAATGCGCCGACCTGAACATCCTGTCGCGTGCCGAAGTTCTGGAATTCGCCCAGGAAAACGCCATAGACTTCGTGGTGATCGGCCCCGAGGCGCCCCTGGCCGCCGGCGTTTCGGACGCGCTGCGCGATGCCGGGTTCCTGGTCTTCGGCCCGTCCCAGGCCGCCGCGCAACTGGAGGCGTCCAAAGCCTTCACCAAGGAGATCTGCGACGCCTGCGGGGCGCCCACCGCCGCCTGGGCGCGCTTCACCGACGCCGCAAGCGCCCGCGATTACGTCACCGCGCAAGGTGCCCCCATCGTGGTCAAGGCCGACGGCCTGGCGGCCGGCAAGGGCGTCACCGTGGCCGAAACCGTGGAACAGGCGCACGGGGCCATCGACGCCATCTTCGACGGCGAGTTCGGCGAGATGTCGCTGGTGATCGAGGAGTTCATGGCCGGCGAGGAGGCCAGCTTCTTCGTTCTCTGCGACGGCACCGACTGCCTTCCCGTCGGCACCGCCCAGGACCACAAGCGCGCGGGCGATGGCGAC
The DNA here is from genome assembly GCF_042648745.1 of Paracoccus angustae. Classification (NCBI taxonomy): domain Bacteria; kingdom Pseudomonadati; phylum Pseudomonadota; class Alphaproteobacteria; order Rhodobacterales; family Paracoccaceae; genus Paracoccus; species Paracoccus angustae. The sequence goes on along the minus strand of NZ_JBHRXY010000005.1, from coordinate 194,970 downwards.
ACCGGGCCGAACACCGGCGGCATGGGCGCCTATAGCCCCGCCCCTATCCTGACCGAGGCCTTGCAGGAACAGGTCATGGCGCGGATCGTGCGCCCCACCGTGGCCGAGATGGCCGCGCGCGGAATGCCGTTCCAGGGCGTCCTTTATGCCGGTCTGATGATCCAGGACGGACGTGCCCGGCTTGTGGAATACAACGTCCGCTTCGGCGATCCCGAATGCCAGGTGCTGATGATGCGGCTTGGCGGGCAGGCGCTGGATCTGCTGCTGGCCTGCGCCGAGGGACGGTTGTCCGGCATGACCGTCAACTGGGCGGACGATCACGCCCTGACGGTGGTGATGGCCGCGCAAGGCTATCCGGGCGCTTACCGGAAAGGCAGCACCATCAAAGGATTGGACAATCTGCCTGAAAGCAGTTTCGCCATGACCTTTCACGCCGGCACCGCCAGCCGAGACGGCCAGACCGTCGCCATGGGCGGCCGTGTCCTGGCCTGCACCGGACGCGGCGCGACCCTGGCCGAGGCGCATCGGCGCGCCTATGCCCAGGTTGATGCCCTCGACTGGCCCGAAGGCTTTTGCCGCCGCGACATCGGCTGGCGCGCGCTCTGACGCTTCTTCATTGCCCAAATACCCCCGCCGGAGGCATCCGACGGGGCCAGCAGCGGGCCGTCAGATGGACGAATACAGCCCCTCGTAGATCGGCAGCAGCGTATCCGTCTCGAACAGGCTGCTGACCGAGGTGCCGTTCCAGATGTTCAGGATCGCCTGCGTGAACATGGGCGCGGTCGGAACGATGCGGATATTCGGCGCGGACTTCACCGCATCGGTCGGCTGGATCGAATCGGTGATGACCAGCGACTTCATCACCGACTTGCTGACCCGCTCGACCGCCGGGCCGGACAGCACGCCATGGGTGATATAGGCGTGAACCTCGGTCGCGCCGCTGTCGGTCAGGGTCTGGGCGGCCTTCACCAGCGTGCCTGCGGTGTCGCAGATGTCGTCCACGATGATGCAGACCTTGCCCTCGACGTCGCCGATCACGGTCATTTCGGCCACTTCGCCCGCCTTCTCGCGGCGCTTGTCCACGATGGACAAAGGCGCACCGATCCGCGTCGCAAGCTCACGAGCCCGCGCCACGCCGCCCACGTCGGGCGACACGACCATCAGATCCTGCATGCGGCCGCGGAAATGGTGCTGCACGTCCAGGGCAAAGACCGGCGCGGCATAAAGGTTGTCCACCGGAATGTCGAAAAAGCCCTGGATCTGCGCCGCGTGCAGGTCCAGCGTCAGCACGCGGTCGATCCCGGCTTCGGTCAGCAGGTTCGCGACCAGCTTGGCGCTGATCGGCGTGCGGGCCTTGGCGCGGCGGTCCTGCCGGGCATAGCCGAAATAAGGGATCACCGCCGTGATGCGCGCCGCCGACGACCGCTTCAGCGCATCGGTCATCACCATCAGTTCCATCAGGTTGTCGTTGGCCGGATTCGAGGTCGGCTGAATGATGTACATGTCCTCGCCCCGGACGTTCTCGTACACCTCGACAAAGATCTCCTGGTCGTTGAACCGCTCGACCCGCGCGTCGCACAGGCTGACGTTCATACCCCGATGCATCGACATCCGCCGCGCGATGGCGGCGGCCAGGGTCCGGTTCGCATTGCCGGAAATCAGCTTGGGTTCGGTCATGACGGGCATGGATGGGGCCTTTTCGCGGGGATTCGCCAGATTGCGCACGCCTTAGCACCGGGCTAGCCTGCGGGCAAACTGCGAAGGTTCGTTATGGCCAACATCGACTATTATTTCGGAACGATCAGCCCCTGGGCCTATCTGGCGGGCGACCGGCTGGAACGGATCGCCGCCCGGCACGGCGCGGCGATCACCTACAAGCCGCTGGACATCCTACAGCTTTTCGACCGCACCGGCGGGGTCCGCCCGGCCGATCGCCACCCCAGCCGGATGGAGTATCGCGCTCAGGAACTGCCCCGCTGGGCCGATCGCCTGGGAATGGCGCTGAACGTGAAGCCCGCCCATTGGCCGGTGAACATGGCGCCGTCGTCCTATGCGATCATCGCCGCGCAAGGGACGGGCGGCGGCGACCTGGGCGGGCTGGTGCAGGGCTTCCTGCGCGCCGTCTGGGCCGAGGAGCGCGACATCAGCGACGACGCCGTGATCCGCGACATCTTGGGAACGCATGGCTTCGATCCCGCGCTGGCCGATAAAGGCTTGTTCATCGGCGCCGAGACCTACGGCCGCAACCTGGAACAGGCGGTCGAAGCGGGGGTCTTCGGATCGCCCTTCTACGTAGTGCGGGAAAGCGGGCAGAAGTTCTGGGGCCAGGACCGGCTGGACTTCCTCGACCGGCACCTGTCGGCGCTATGACCGGCATCCACAAGCGCCACTGGCCGGGCGACAAGGATCGTCCGGCGCTGGCGCTGCATTGCATGATGGGCAGCGCCGGCTACTGGGGACCGATCGCCCGGCGGCTGGAGGGGCGCGTCGATCTGACGGGCTTCGACATGCCGGGGCATGGCCGCAGCGGCCCTTGGATGAACGGGACCGAGGGCCCGGATTTCCACACCGCCGTGACGCGGATCGCGGCCAGCTTCATCGACCGGCCACTGGATCTGATCGGCCACAGCCTGGGCGCGACCGTTGCCCTGCGCATCGCCATCGCCGCGCCCGAGGCGATCCGCAGCCTGACCCTGATCGAGCCGGTGCTGTTTGCCGCAGCGCCAGACGCAGAGCAGCGGAACCGCGGCCGGATCATTGCCGGACATCTGGCCCAGGGCCGCGTCGAGGATGCCGCCCGGGCCTTTATCGACATCTGGGGGGCGCAGCCCTTTGACGCCCTGCCCTCGCCTGCCCAGAGGATGATGACCGACCAGATCCGTCTGGTGGCCGCTACGGACGACACCCTGACCCGCGACCACGCGAACATCCTGCGCGACGGCGGGCTGGAGGCCATCGACGCCCCCGTGTTGATCATCGCCGGAGAGCGATCCCCGGGAGTCATCCACAACATTGCCGAAGCCTTGGCGGGACGCCTTGCCGATGTCGGCCGCGCCACCGTTCCCGGAGCGGCCCACATGCTGCCGCTGACCCATCCAGACGAAACCGCCGGTCTGATCGCCGTCAATCTCGACCGCGCTTAGACGGCGAAGTCGTGGCGGACCGCGCCGACGGCCTGCCAGCCCGTTGAATGGCGCCACCCTCGACATCCCGCATGCCGACCGCGACATGAACCGCAGGGCCGACAACAAGAGGCAAAGGAAAGGTCACAAACCGGCGGATGGCACGCGGACCCTCGCCCGAACACATCGTGCCCTGATCCGCAAACGTTGAAAACAGCAGCCGTGATCCCTGGCAAATTCCGACTGGGTGACGGCCAGACCGTTGCATCCGCAACTACTAAACCAACTTCAGAGCCAAGTTATCGGGAAACGACGCGATGATTGGGCTGATCCGGCCGCAGACGGCAAGGCATGGATCAAGCGAAGGCTTCCTCGAAGGCCCGCTCGAGGATTTCGACGCGGCCCTGCCCGTCGACCAGGGCCGCGTCGAAGCGCATTTCCGGCAAGGGTGCATGACCTTCCTTGTCGCAGTATTCCAGCGCCGCATGCATGATGCGGCCTTGCTGGGCGGCGCCCAACCGCTGCGCAGCCTCGCCATGGGTCGCGGACTGCTTGACCTCGACAAAAACCAGGCATGATCCAGTCCGGCAGATCAGGTCGATTTCCCCCGCCTTGCCCCGCCAGCGCCGGGCCAGGATCGTCATTCCCCTGCCCTCCAGAATGCGGGCGACGCTATCCTCGGCCAAGGTTCCCGACAGATGGGCAAGCCGCCCGCGCGAACGGCGCGCAGCCGACACGACGCGGGGCGTGACCGGCAGCGCCCGATCGAAATCCCCTGCCTTGGCATAGCTCATGATCACTCCTCGCCTTGACCCAGCGACAGCGCGATCTGATAAACATCGCGCCGTGCCAATCCCAGTTCCGCCGCGACCTCTTTCGCGGCGTCCTTCACCGTCATCCGTCCCAGCCTGACCCGCAGGGCCTGCCGGATCGCATCGTCATCGGCCTCCACGGCACCCGGCCGGTCGACCAGCATCACGACCTCGCCCTTGAGGGCGGCCATGCGCGGATCCCTGGCCAGTTCGGCGGCGGTGCCGCGGATCACCTCCTCGAACTTCTTGGTCAGTTCCCGCGCCACCACCGTAACGCGATTCGCATCAATCTCGCACATCTCTTCCAACGTTTGGTTAACGCGCCGGGGGCTTTCGAACAGGATCAGGGTCGCGTCCACCGCCATCCATTGCCGCAGCCATGCCATGCGCGCGCCTCTGGTCGAAGGCGGAAAGCCTGCGAACAGGAAGCGGTCGCTGGGCAGGCCCGACAGGCTCAGCGCCACCAGCGGCGCCGAGGGGCCGGGAATGGCGTGGACGCGGTGGCCTGCCCCCGCCGCCTCCCGGGCCAGGCGGAAGCCCGGGTCGGCCACCAGCGGCGTCCCGGCATCCGAGGCATAGGCGACGCTGGCCCCTCCGGCCAGGGCCGCCAGCAGCGCGGGACGGGCGCGGTCGCCGTTGTGGTCGTGATAGGGCAGCACGCGCCGCCCGCGCAGGGGAACGCCGTGGATGTCCAGCAGGTGGCGCAGCACGCGCGTATCCTCGGCCGCCAGAACCTCGGCCGCATTCAGCACGTCCAGCGCCCGCAGGGTGATGTCGCGTGCCGTGCCGATGGGCGTCGCCACCAGGTAAAGGCCGGTGTCGAGCGGCCTTGCCTCGACATGGGCGGTCAGGCGCTGCGGGGGCTGGATGTCCATGGCGTTTTCCTTTCGACTGATTGCCAAGCCAGCCGGTTGGTCCTAGGCTGCCCGCACCTCGCCGATACCTCACAGCAGGGAAGTTTCATATGGTCGTTTCCGCCACAACCCGGCCCGCCACCGGATTGCGCCGCGTCGTTGCCCGGGCCGCAGCCATCCTGTCCGCCTTTGTCCTGGCAGCCTGCGAGCCCACGGGCGGATCGCAGACAACGACGGTCAGCGGCCCTGCCATCGGCCCCCTGATCAACCCGGGCGAGCCGGTGCGCGTGGCCCTGCTGGCTCCGGGCGGCAGCGGATCGGCCGATCTGGAATGGCTGTCGCGCAGCCTGAAGAACGCCGCGCGGATGGCGGCTGCGGATGCGCAGGGCGCCAATATCGACCTGCGCGTCTATGACACCGGCACCAGCACCGCGCAGGCCGTGGCGCAGGCGAATGCCGCGGCCGACGCGGGTGCCCAGATCATCGTCGGCCCGCTGTTCGCCGAGGCCGCCAACGCCGTCGGCAACGCCATGCGGCCGCGCAACATCAACGTCCTGACATTCTCGAACAATGCCGAGATCGCGGGCGGCAACGTCTTTATCCTGGGCAACAGCTTCGCCAATGTCGCCAACCGGCTGGTGGGCTATGCCGCCCGCCAGGGCAAGCGCGACATATATGTCGTGGCCGAGGATGACGTTGCAGGCCAGCTTGGCGGCCGCGCCATCGAGACCGCCATCGCCCGCAACGGCGCCCGCCTGGCGGGGCGCAGCAACCACCCCGTCTCGATCACGGGGATCGACGCCGTGACGCCGCAGATCGTGGCCGCCGCGCAGTCGGGCCAAGTCGACGCGGTGTTCATGACCGCCAACAACCAGGCCGTGCTGCCCTACCTGACCGAGAAGCTGGCGGCCGCCGGCGTCCGCTCGCCCGTGACGCAGATGATGGGGTTGACCCGCTGGGACCAGCCCGCCGACCGCATCGGGATGCCGCAGTTGCAGGAAGGCTGGTTCGCGATCCCGGACCAGGGCCTGAAGGCGCAGTTCGACGCGCGCTATCGCAGCGCCCATGGCGAACAGCCCCACGAACTCGCGAGCCTGGCCTATGACGGGGTGGCCGCCGTCGCCTCGCTGGCGCGCAGCGGCAAGCGCAATGCGCTGACGACGACCGGGCTGACCCAGAACGCGGGCTTTGCGGGCGTGGGCGGTGTCTTCCGGCTGCGGCCGGACGGCACCTCGGACCGGGCGCTGGCCGTGGCCACCCTGCGCGGCAACCGGCTGGTGATCCTGGATCCCGCGCCGCGCGGCTTTGGCGGCGGCTTCGGGTTCTGATCTTGGCCGACCTGCCCGACGCGACGGTCCGGCAAAGCGCCCCGGCCCTGCCCGGGGCGCATCCGATCTTCGACCCCGCCGGTTTCCTGCCGGTCCTGGATCAGGCGCTTGCCGGAATGACCGAACGCAAGGACATCCGCGCCCGCACCGTGGCGCTGCTGTCCGAAGCGCGAACCAAGGCCATGGCGGCGATCGAGGCGGGGCTTGCCAGCCATCCCCGCGCCGCGCGTGAAACCGTGCGCGCCATTGCCAGCCTGACGGACGGCATCGTCATCGCCACCCACCACGTCGCGACCACCCATCTGCACCCGCAGCGATCCTTGTCCGAGGCCGAGCGGCTGGCCGTGCTGGGCGTCGGCGGCTATGGCCGGGCCGAGATGGCGCCCGCCTCGGATGTGGACCTGCTGTTCCTGACGCCGTGGAAGATCACCGCCTGGGCCGAAAGCGTCGTCGAATCGATGCTGTACATCCTGTGGGATCTGAAGCTGAAGATCGGCCATTCCATCCGCAGCGTGGACGAGTGCATCCGCCTGGGCGCGGGCGACATGACGATCCGCACCTCGCTGGTGGAACACCGGCTGGTGACGGGCCACGCGCCCCTGGCCGAGGAATTGCGCGAACGCCTGTGGGTCGAGCTGTTCTCGAAAACCGTGCCCGAGTTCATCGAGGCAAAGCTGGAAGAACGCACGGCCCGCCACCAGCGGCAGGGCGGGCAGCGATATGTCCTGGAGCCGAACGTCAAGGAAGGCAAGGGCGGGTTGCGCGATCTCCAGACGCTTTACTGGATCGCGAAATACATCCACCGCGTAGACCGGGCGGTCGAACTGGTCGATCTCGGCGTGTTCACGCGGGAAGAACACCTGGCCTTCTGGCAGGCCGAGGATTTCCTTTGGGCCGTGCGCTGCCACCTGCACCTGATCGCGGGCCGCCCCGTCGATGTGCTGTCCTTCGACATGCAGGTCGAGGTGGCGCGCCGCATGGGCTACAAGGACACCTCGGCCCGGCGCGGGGTCGAGTATTTCATGCAGGACTATTTCCGCCATGCCACCCATGTGGGCGAACTGACCCGCGTCTTTCTGACCGAGCTTGAAGCGCGCCATGTCCGCAGCGCCCCCTTTCTGGGCAGGCTGTTCCGCCGCCGCCGCAAGATGCGGGCCGGATTTGCCGACAATCACGGCCGCCTGGGCATCACCGACGAGGCCGCGTTCCTGAAGGATCCCCTCAACATCCTGCGCCTGTTCGAGGAGGCGCTGCGCACGGGCATCCTGATCCACCCCGACGCGATGCGCCTGGTCGCGGCCAATCTGGATCTGATCGACGACAAGGTCCGCGCCGACCCGGAAGCCACGCGCATCTTCATGGATCTGCTGCTGAAGCACGGCAATCCCGAACGCGGCCTGCGCCGCATGAACGAACTGGGCGTGCTGGCCGCCTTTATCCCGGAATTCGAGCCGGTGGTGGCGATGATGCAGTTCAACATGTATCACCACTACACCGTGGACGAACATTCGATCCAATGCGTCGCCGCCCTGGCCGAGATCGAGCGGGGCGAGCATCCCGAGGATCTGCCGCTTTCCAGCGAGATCATGGAATCGGGCATCAACCGCCGCGTCCTGTATCTGGCGGTGCTGCTGCACGACATCGGCAAGGGCCGGCGCGAGGATCACTCGATCCTGGGGGCGCGGCTGGCGCGGCGGATCGCGGCGCGCTTCGGCTTTCCGCAGGACGACATCGACACGGTGGAATGGCTGGTCCGCAATCACCTGCTGATGTCGGACGTGGCGCAGAAACGCGACATCGCCGACCCCCGCACCCTGCGCGACTTCGCCAAGGCGGTGAAGACCCGCAAGCGGCTGGACATGCTGCTGGTGCTGACCGTTTGCGACATCCGCGGCGTCGGACCGGGCACCTGGAACAACTGGAAGGCCGCGCTGCTGCGCAAGCTGCACCAGGAAACCGCCGCCGTCCTGGAAAACGGGCTGGAGGATCTGAACCGCGACCGCCGCCAAAGCGAGGCCAAGCGCAGCCTGCGCCACATGCTGATCGCCAAGGGGTGGGACGCCCGGGCGATCCGGTCCGAGCTTGGGCGGCATTACGACAACTACTGGTCGGGCCTTCCGACCGAAACGCAGGCCACATTCGCCGAACTGCTGAGCGGGATCGGCCCCGACGAAATCCGCATCGACCTGCGCGCGGATCCCGACCGCGACGCCACGCGCGCGGCCTTCGTGCTGGCCGACCATCCCGGCATCTTCTCGCGGCTTTGCGGGGCGCTGACGCTGATGGGCGCGAATGTCGTGGACGCGCGGACCTATACGACGCGCGACGGCTTTGCCACGGCGGTGTTCTGGGTCCAGGATCCCGACGGCAGCCCCTTCGACGAAACCCGGATGCCCCGGCTGCACCAGAAGATCCTGCGCATCCTGAAGGGCGAGATCGTCGCGCGCGAGGCTTTCGCCACCCGCGACAAGCCCAAGAAACGCACGCGCGAGTTCAAGTTCCCCACCCATGTGACCTTCGACAACGAAGGCAGCGACATCTACACCATCATCGAGGTCGATACCCGCGACCGCCCGGGCCTGCTTTACGACCTGACGCGGACCCTGGCGGCGAACCACATCCAGATCGTCAGCGCCGTGATCGCGACCTTTGGCGCGCAGGTGGTGGACAGTTTCTATGTCAAGGACATGTTCGGCCTGAAACTGCACAGCGACGCCAAGCGCGACGCCTTGGAAAAGAAGCTGCGCGCGGCTATTGCCGACGGGGCGAAACGGGCAGAGGCGTAGATCATGAAATCGGGACTGGTGCGCGGGTTCCTCTCGGTGGGGATCTGGACCTTCGTGTCGCGCGTCTCGGGCTTTGTCCGCGACATCCTGATGGCCGCCTGGCTGGGCAGCGGCGCGGTGGCGGACGCCTTTTTCGTGGGCCTGTCGCTGCCCAACATGTTCCGCCGGTTCTTCGCCGAGGGGGCGTTCAACACGGCCTTCGTTCCGATGTTCGCCAAGAAGCTGGACAACCGCGCAGACGCCCAACGCTTCGCGTCCGAGGCGTTCTCGGGCCTGCTGATGGCCGTGCTGATCCTGTCCGCCGTCGCCATGGTCTTCATGCCGGGGCTGGTCTGGCTGATGGCCGCGGGCTTTGCGGGGGACGAGCGGTTCCCGCTGGCCGTGCAGTACGGCCGCATCATGTTCCCCTATATCCTGCTCATCTCGCTGGCCTCGATGATCTCGGGCGTGCTGAACGCCAACGGCCGCTTCACCGCCGCCGCCGCCGCGCCGGTGCTGCTGAACCTGCTGTTCATCGCCGCCATGGCCGTGGCGTGGTGGCAAGGCTGGGACGTGGGCCTGACCCTGGCCTGGGCCACGCCGCTGACCGGGATCGCGCAACTGGCACTGGTCTGGTGGGACGCGCATCGCACCGGCTGGTCCTTCCGCCCCCGCCGCCCGCGCCTGACCCCCGACATGCGCCGCCTTCTGGCCGTGGCGCTGCCCGCCGCATTCGCCGGGGGCGTGGTGCAGATCAACCTGCTGGTCGGCCGCCAGGTCGCCAGCCATTTCGAGGGCGCGATTTCCTGGCTGTCCTATTCCGACCGCCTGTACCAGCTTCCCCTGGGCGTGGTCGGCGCCGCCGTGGCCGTGGTCCTGCTGCCCGAACTGTCGCGCCGGTTGCGGGCGGGCGATCACGCGGGCGGCCAGTCCGCCTATTCCCGGGCGACCGAATTCGGCCTGTTCCTGACCCTGCCCGCCGCCTTCGCCATCGCCGTGATCGCCGAACCCATGGTCCGCACCCTGTTCGAGCGCGGCGAATTCACGGCCGAGGACACCACGCAAACGGCCCGCGCGCTGATCGTCTATGCCTTCGGCCTGCCCGCCTTTGTGCTGCAAAAGATCCTGCAACCGCTGTATTTCGCCCGCGAGGACACCAAGACCCCGTTCCGCTACGCCCTGTGGTCGATGGTGGTGAACGCGGTCGTGGCCTTCGGGCTGATGCCGGCCTTGGGCTTTCTGGCGGCGGCCCTTGGCACCACCGTCGCCGCCTGGATCATGGTCGCGCAGCTGTGGTGGGGCACCCGCGCCATGGGCGACGCGGCCCGCGCCGACGACCGCTTGCGCCGCAAGACGCCGCTGATCCTGTTGTCCTCGGCCCTGATGGCCGGGGCCTTGTGGACGATCATGGGCTGGCTGGAGCGGGCGGAGGTCGCCCGCGTGCCCGGGCTGGCGGTGCTGGTCTTCGGGGGCGCGGCGATTTATTTCACGCTCAGCTTCGCGACGCGGGCCTATCGCCTGTCCGAACTCAAGGCGGCGGTCCGGCGGGGGCGCTGACGCCGGTCTATCGCGCGGTGTAGCCCCCATCCACCAGGTGATAGGATCCGGTGACGAAGCTGGCCAGATCCGACAGCAGGTAAAGCACCAGCGAGGCCACCTCGTCCGCGGTGCCCAACCGCTGCAACGCATGCTGCGTGGCAAGATGATCCAGCGTCTGCCTGTCCAGGCTCTCGTCCAGCATCGGCGTGCCGATGAAGCCCGGCCCGACCGCGTTCACCCGGATCCCGTCGCCCGCATGTTCCAGCGCGCCGGCCTTGGTCAGGCCGTTCACGCCGTGCTTGGCCGCGACATAGGCCGGCGAATTGGCCAGCCCCACCGAACCCAGGATCGACGACACGTTGACGATGGCACCGCCCCCGGCCCGCTTCATCGCGGGAATGGCAAAGCGCATCCCCAGAAACACCCCGGTCAGGTTCACGTCGATGACCTTTCTCCAAGCGTCGACCGGGTATTCGCCGGTGGGCGCCTGCGCCCCGCCGATCCCGGCATTGTTGACGATGTGGGACAGCGATCCGGTCCGGTCCTCGGCAAAGCGCACCAGGGCCTCGACATCCCGTTCCAAGGCCACATCGGCGGCAAAGGCCAGGGCGCTGCCGCCCGCGGCGGTGATGGCGTCAGAAACCTTCTGCGCCGCCTCCTGCCTCAGGTCCGACACGATCACCGTGCCGCCGCATGCCGCATAGCCTTCGGCAACGGCCTTGCCGATGCCGGATGCGGCGCCCGTCACGATACCCGTCCTGCCCGCGAAATCGATCTTCATCCGATGCCCTTTCCTTGACGCGATGCGGTCATTTTCACCGCTGCCGGATTTGGCGCAAGACCCGCTGCACCCCGCCATCCACCAGCACGAAGCTGAGCAGGAAGCCCGCGCCGAAGCCCGCGATCTCGGCGATCCAGCCATAGCCCGCGCCGCCGAAGACGATGCCGAAGACCAGTTGGAAGGCCAGCAGCATTCCGATCAGGGCAAAGGCGCGCATCCGGTTGGCATGAACCGCCCCAAGCCGCGACCACAGCAGAAAGGTGAAGGCGCCGACCAGCCCGTAGACCGCCGGATAGCCGCCGATCAGCGGCCCCGGCCGCCCCGGCAGCACCGAAACCGCCGCCGCGTAGACCAGAGCCCCGCCGATGGCCGATCCCAGGAACAGCGCCGCAACGGCCCAGGGGCGGAACTCTCGCGCGATCATGTTGCCAAGCGCCAGGGTGAAAACGACCACGAACAGCGCATGGGTGAAGGAGGTATTGACGAAGCTGTAGGACAGGATGCGGTAAGCCTGGTCCCAATCGACCGCGCGCAGCTGCCACATGCGCTGCACCATTTCCGGCGCGAAGGCGGTCATCTGCATCGCGTTCAGCCGCAGCCCCACGCCCTGCGCGCCGCCGATCAGCCCTGTCTGGCCCAGCATGAACACCATCTCGCCTGCGATGGCAGGCAGAGCCAGCGCCCAGAGAACCGCAGGCAGCGGGTTGAGAGGAGAGACGGGCATGGCCTGGCGCATCGGGTTTCCTTCGCGGTTGCGGACGCTTTGGCCAAGGGCTAAGCCAAGGCCAGGCAAAATCCAAGCAGGCCCGCACATGACCGAGACGCCGAAGACCCGTTTCAAACCCCGCATCTTTTCGGGCATCCAGCCTTCGGGCGGGCTGACACTGGGCAATTACCTGGGCGCGCTGAAGCGTTTCGCGGCCCTTCAGGGAGGCGAGGCCGAGACGATCTATTGCCTTGTGGATCTGCACGCGATCACGGTCTGGCAGGATCCCGAAACCCTGCGCCGCAACATCCGCGAGGCCGCCGCCGCCTTCATGGCGGCGGGCGTCGATCCCGCGCGGTCGGTGCTGTTCAACCAAAGCCAGGTTTCGGCCCATGCCGAAATGGCGTGGCTTTTCAACACCGTGGCCCGTGTCGGCTGGATGTACCGGATGACGCAGTTCAAGGACAAGGCGGGCAAGAACACCGAAAACGTCAGCCTGGGCCTTCTGGCCTATCCGGCGCTGATGGCCGCCGACATCCTCACCTATCAGGCGACCGCCGTTCCGGTGGGCGAGGATCAGAAGCAGCACCTGGAACTGACCCGCGACATCGCCGCCAAGTTCAACCACGACTATGGCGTCGAACAGTTCCCGATCACCGAGCCGCTGATCGAAGGCGCGGCGACCCGCGTCATGTCCCTGCGCGACGGCAGCAAGAAAATGTCGAAGTCCGATCCCTCGGACGCCAGCCGCATCAACCTGACCGACGGCGCCGACGCAATCGCGCAGAAGATCCGCAAGGCCCGCACCGACGCCGACCCCCTGCCCGGCAGCGCGGACGGCCTGAAGGACCGCCCCGAGGCGCGCAACCTGGTCAACATCTATGCCGCGCTTGCCGACGAAACGCCCGACCAGGTTCTGGCGCGGTTCGAAGGCCAGGGCTTCGGCGCCTTCAAGCCCGCGCTGGCGGACCTGGCCGTCGCCTCGCTAGAGCCGATCACGCGGCGGATGAACGACCACATGGCCGATCCGGCAGAGATCGACCGCATCCTGGGACAAGGCGCGGTCCGCGCGGACGAGATCGCGACACCCATCCTGGAACGGACCAAGGAGATCATGGGCCTTCTGCGCACCCGGCCGTGATCCGTCCCGCCTGTGCCTGAAGCCGCCGCTGCCCAGGCAGCGGCGGCTTTGTCTTCATCGAATTCGCTTTCGGTTCAGACGCTTGCCGAACTCCCGACTGAAATGATCAACTATATGATTTTGTTGGATTTTTATTGCGCCCGGGATTGAAGTGCGGTATACGGATCCCGACAAGGCCAGCCAGCGGGACCGCCAGCCAGCTTTCGGACCCAGCAAGCCAGCACCATGCCAGCCGCCATGCCCGCAAGACAGCCGCGTGCCATCCTGCCAGCCTATAGCGTCCGCATGACTTCCGCCGCGATCTCGAAGCTGCGCAGGCGCGCCCCGTGGTCGTGGATCTGCCCGGTCAGGATCACCTCGTCGGGCCTGTACTGCGCGATCAACGCCTGCATCTGATCCTTGACCTGCCCTGAATCGCCGACCGCGCTGATCTTCAGCGCTTGATCGACCATGCGCCGCATCTGCGGCCCGATCTCCGCGTCCAGATCGCGCACGGGGCGGGGCAGCTTGCCCGGCATCCCGGTCCGCAGCCGCGCAAAGGCAAGCTGCATCGAGGTGCGCAGATACTGCGCCTGTTCGGCGTCATCGGCGGCAAAGACGTTGATCGCGATCATCACCTGCGGCCGGTCGTTCCAGGGACCGGGACGGAAACGGTCGCGGTAAATGGCAATGGCCCCTTCCATGTCGCCCGGCGCGAAATGGCTGGCAAAGGCATAGGGCAGGCCCAGATGCGCCGCCAGTTGCGCGCCGAACAGGCTGCTGCCCAGGATCCAGACCGGGACATTCGTCCCCTCGCCCGGCAGCGCGCGAACAGCGGCGCCCGGGCGTTCGGGTCCCAGATAGTCCAGCAGCTCGACGACATCCTGCGGAAAGCTGTCGGCCATCGGATCGCGGCGCAGCGCCCGGATGACGGCGCCGTCGCCGCCCGGCGCGCGGCCGAGACCCAGGTCGATGCGGTCAGGAAAGACCGTCGCCAGCGTGCCGAAGGCCTCGGCCACGGTCAGCGGGGCGTGGTTCGGCAGCATGATGCCGCCCGCGCCCACCCGCATCCGGGATGTCGCCTGCGCCACCAGCCCGATCAGCACCGCCGTCGCGGCGCTGGCGATGCCCGGCATGTTGTGATGCTCGGCCAGCCAAAAGCGGCGATAGCCCCAGTCCTCGGCCCGGCGCGCCAGGTCAAGGGTGTTGCGGATGGCGTCCCGGGCTTCGAAACCCTCGGGCACCGGCGACAGATCAAGAAGGGAAAACGGAATGCTCATGCCGCCGAGTTATGCGCCCCGTGCCGAAATGCAAGCGGCCGGCTGCATATTCTGCAACCGGCTTATTCTTTGCCGAAATACCCTCGGGGGTGAATGGCGCGCTTGCGCGCCAGAGGGGGCGCGAGCGCCCCCTTGCCTTCAGTCCATCTTGCGCAGATAGGTCCAGGTCGGAACGCGGGCATTGCGGGCCACTGACCAGCTTTCCGCATCGCCCAGATAGACAAAGCCGCAGTTGGTCAGCACGCGGGCCGAGCCGGGATTGTCCTGGAACGCTTCGGCGAACAGCGTGCGGGCCTTGTGCGGGTTGGCGCGGACCAGGGCATCCACGGCCTCGGTCGCAAAGCCGGTGTTCCAGAAGCCAGCGCCGATCCAGAACCCCAGTTCGGACTGATCCCCCTCCATCCGGGTCAGCGAGACCACGCCCAGCAGTTCGGCCAGCTTGTTGGCCGAGCCGTCGATGGCCCAGACATCCTCGGTCCGGTCGGGCGACAGGGCGCGGGCGACAAAAGCCTCGGACGCGCCCGGCGGCAGCGGATGCGGGATCGCCCGCGTCCCTTCGGCCACGCGCTTGTCCGAGGTGTAATGCGCGATCATCCCGGCGTCCGAAGGACGCAGCGGGCGCAGGATGAACCGTTCGGTGGCGATAACGGGCTGGTTCAACGCGGAATCCGAAATCTTCAGATCGTCCAAGCGCGTTCCCTCCCGCATCGGTGCAGACATGACCATCTTCCCTCCCCCGGAAAACAGGCGGGGGACCGGCTTTCGCCGATCCCCCTGTAACAGCGAAATGTTAAGCTCGGGTTACTCGGCGGCTTCGAGGGTCGCGGGAATCACGGAAATGAAGGTGCGCCCCTTCAGACCTTTCTTGAAGGTCACATGACCGTCGGTCAGGGCGAACAGGGTATGGTCCTTGCCCATGCCGACATTGGTCCCGGCCCACCACTTGGTGCCGCGCTGACGCACGATGATGTTTCCGGCGACGGCTTCCTGGCCGCCATACAGCTTCACGCCCAGACGGCGACCGGCCGAATCGCGACCGTTGCGGGACGAACCGCCTGCTTTCTTGTGTGCCATGGGTCAGTCTCCTTACGCGTTTTCTTTGGTGCGTGCGCCGACGGCGGTCTTCACGCCGGTCGATGCCGCGCCTTCGGCCAGAACATCGGTCACCCGCAGCAGGGTCAGTTGCTGGCGATGCCCGCGCGTGCGCTGCGAGCTGTGCTTGCGGCGGCGCTTGACATAGGTGATGACCTTGTCGGCCTTGATCTGGTCGATCACTTCGGCCTGAACGCAGGCCCCGTCAACCAGCGGGGCGCCCAGGGTCGAGCCGACCATCAGGATTTCGTTGAACTGGATCTTGTCGCCAGCCGCGGCATTCAGCTTTTCAACGCGCAGGACATCGCCCGCCTGCACCTTGTATTGCTTGCCGCCCGTCTTCAGAACCGCGAACATCGCTTCGTTTCCTTCCTTGCCGCGTCCTATGGCCCCAGATCGCTCTGGCGTTGGGGTTTCCCGCCTTCGGACAGCGCATCCCCCATGGGATGTGATTCAAAATAACGTACCGGCCAAGGGCGTTCGCCCGGCCGGTCCGCGTGGATATGGCGGATTCCCGCTCTCGAGTCAAGCATCGGATCGCCCCGCGAAATTTCCGTCGCGGCATGGAACCCTGGCACATGGCACGGTTTTGTCAGCAGCCCTCCAAGGAATTCATCATGCAGAGTTTCACCTGTCCCGCCTGCAACACCCGCGTCTACTTCGACAACCTGTTCTGCGCCTGCGGCCAGCCCCTGTTCTACGAGCCCGAGGCGCGCGCCATGTGGAACAAGGCCGAACCCTGCGCCAACCGCGACACCATCCAGTGCAACTGGGCCGCCGTTCCGGGCGAAACGCTGTGCCGGTCCTGCGCCATGTCGGACACGGTGCCTGTTCTGAACGTGGGCGACAACCGGCAGCTTCTGGCCCGGGCGGAACGGGCGAAACGCTGGGTGCTGGCGAACCTGTCGAACTGGCAATGGTTCACCGATGCGGACGGGGGGATGCGGCCCCGCTTCCAGATGCTGTCCGAAAACACCGGCACCGGGCGGGCCGAGCAGATCATGATGGGCCACGACAACGGCGAAATCGTCATCAACGTGACCGAGGCCGACGAACTGATCCGCGTCCAGCGCCAGCGCCAGCTGGGCGAGCACTACAGATCCATGGTCGGCCATTTCCGGCACGAACTGGCGCATTTCCTGTTCGACCGGCTCAAGGCGGCGCCGGGCTTCGTGGACGAATTCCGTCCGCTGTTCGGCGACGAGACCGCCGATTACGACGCCGCCTTGCAGGAACACTACGCCAACCCCAAGGATCCGGGCGAGGATTTCATCACCGCCTATGCGACCTCCCACCCGCACGAGGACTGGGCCGAGACGGTGGCGCATCTGCTGCACATGGTCGATTTCACCGACAGCTTCGTCAGCGCGGGCCTGTCGATGACGGGCGTGCCCGACGGCTACCAGCCTTACGCCGACACCGACGCCGACCACCTGCTGAACATCGCGGCCGCCGTCGCCATCGCCATCAACGACATCAACCGCGCCCTGGACAACTCGGATCTGTATCCCTTCATCCTGACGCCGAAGATCCGGGAAAAGATCAAGTTCGCGCATGGCTGGATCAGCAGCCATGCGGAACGAGGCGCCTAGGAGTCGGCCTTTTCCTCGAGCGTCAGCCACTCCTCCTCGGCCTTCGACAGCGCCTGCTGCCGTTCGGCCAGCGCCTCGGTCGCCTTCTGGAACTTGGCGGGCGCCGTGGTGAACAGGTCGGGCTGCGCCAGGAACTCGGACAGCTTGGCGATCTCGGCTTCCAGCCGCTCGATCACGGCGGGCAGCGCATCGAGGCGGTGGCGTTCGGTAAAGGTCAGGCCAGCCTTGGCGGCCCTGGGCTTTTCGGGCGCGGCCTCGGGTTTTCTCGGCGCGCTGTCCGGGGCGGGGGGCGCATCCTCGCCCCGCTGCGCGCGGTAATCGGACCAGCCGCCGGCATAAACGGTGGCGCGGCCGTCGCCCTCCATCGCCACGGTGGTGTCGGCCACGCGGTCGATGAAGTCGCGGTCATGGCTGACCAGCAGCACGGTGCCGTCGTAATCGCCCAGCAGATCCTGAAGCAGGTCCAGCGTTTCCACGTCCAGGTCGTTGGTGGGTTCGTCCAGCACCAGAAGGTTCGACGGGCGCGCCATCAGCCGCGCCAGCAGCAGCCGCGCCTTCTCGCCGCCCGACAGGCTGCGCACCGGCGCGCGGGCCTGCGCGTCGTCGAACAGGAAGTCCTTGAGATAGGCCACCACATGACGGGGCTGGC
The DNA here is from genome assembly GCF_042648745.1 of Paracoccus angustae. NCBI lineage: Bacteria > Pseudomonadati > Pseudomonadota > Alphaproteobacteria > Rhodobacterales > Paracoccaceae > Paracoccus > Paracoccus angustae. Next base: position 177,330 of record NZ_JBHRXY010000005.1, on the reverse strand, counting down.
CGCGCACCATGACCTGGTCCGCCCGGCCCGAGACCCGCATGTCGGGATCGCCGGTCAGCGATTCCCACAAGGTCTGGTCCGGGTTCAGCGCCGAGCGGGTCTGGTCGAAGACTGCCAGTTCCAGATTGGTGCCAAGCGTCACGCTGCCCTGGTCGGGCGCGATCTCTCCGGTCAGCATCTTGATCAGCGTGGTCTTGCCCGCGCCGTTCGGGCCGACAAAGGCCACCCGATCGCCCCGGTTCACCAGCAGGTCGAAAGGCCGCAGGATCACGCGGTCGCCAAAGGCCTTGGCGATGCCCTTGGCCTCGATCACCTTTCTGCCGGACTGCGGCCCGCTGTCCAGCGCCATTGCCGCCGTTCCCTGCCGCCGGATCTGGGCGCCGCGTTCGGCCCGCAGCGCGGCCAGGGCGCGGACGCGGCCCTGGTTGCGCTTGCGGCGCGCGCTGATGCCTTCGACGGCCCAGCGGGCCTCGGCCTTGATCTTGCGGTCCAGCTTGTGGCGGGCGTCGTCCTCGGCGGACCAGACGGCCTCGCGCCAGTCCTCGAAGGCTTCGAAGCCCTTTTCCTGGCGGCGCACCTCGCCCCGGTCGATCCACAGGGTCGCGCGGGTCAGGCGGCGCAGAAAGGCGCGGTCATGGCTGATGATGACATAAGCCGCGCGGGTCTGGGACAGGTGATCCTCGAGCCAGCCGATCGCCTCGATGTCCAGGTGGTTCGTGGGTTCGTCCAGCAGCATCAGTTCGGGCGCCCGCGCCAGCAGCCGGGCCAGCGCGGCGCGGCGGCGTTCGCCGCCCGATGCGGTATCGACCGGACGCGCGGGATCGAACTTCAGCCCCTCGGCGGCCATTTCGACGCGATAAGCCTCGGCCTCCGGCAGGCCGGAGGCGGCGAACTCGCCTAGGGTCGCGAAATCCGACAGGTCGGGGTCCTGCTCCATATAGCCGGTCGAGACCCCGGCGCTGACCACGACCTCGCCCCGGTCCACCTCGACCAGGCCCGCCATGACCTTCATCAGCGTGGATTTGCCCGATCCGTTGCGGCCCACAAGGGCCACCCGGTCGCCCGGCTGGATGGTGAGGGACAGCCCGTCGAACACGGGATCGCCGCCAAAGGTCAGCGAAATGTCGGTCAGTTGAAGAAGGGGTGCGCGTGCCATGGCTGCGGCCCTATCGCGGGGGGCGCGGGCGGTCAATGGATCGCACGTCAGGGGGCTTGCGCCCCGGGCGTTTGGATCCCAGAAAAGCGGCACGGTTCAGGAGGTTTGGATGGCCCGCAAGATTATCATCGACACCGATCCCGGCCAGGACGATGCGGTCGCGATCCTGCTGGCGCTGTCCAGCCCGGAACTGGAGGTGCTGGGCCTGACGGTGGTCGCGGGCAACGTGCCGCTGGCGCTGACCGAACGGAACGCGCGCAAAATCCTTGAACTGGCGGGCCGCCCCGACATCCCGGTCTTCGCGGGCTGCGACCAGCCCCTGGCGCGCAGGCTGGTGACGGCTGAAAACGTCCACGGCCAGACCGGCCTGGACGGGATCGAGCTGCCCGATCCCGCCATCGCCCTGCAACCTCGGCACGCCGTCGACTTCATCATCGACACGCTGCGCCGGGAACCGGCGGGCACGGTGACGCTGGTGCCCGTCGGCCCCCTGACCAACATCGCCCAGGCCTTCCGCCAGGCCCCCGACATCGTGACCCGCGTCCAGCAGATCGTCCTGATGGGCGGCGCCTATTTCGAAGTGGGCAACGTCACCCCCGCCGCCGAATTCAACATCTATGTCGATCCCGAAGCCGCGGCCGCCGTTTTTGCCGCGGGCGCGCCGCTGGTGGTGATGCCGCTGGACGCCACGCACGAGGCGCTGACCTCCCGCGACTGGATCGAGGGAATGCGCGCCCTGCCCGGCCGCTGCGGCCCCGCCGTCGCCAGTTGGACAGATTTCTTCGAGCGGTTCGACAAGGAGAAATACGGCAGCCAGGGCGCCCCGCTGCACGACCCTTGCACCATCGCCTGGCTGCTGCGCCCCGACCTGTTCCGGGGACGCGAGATCAATGTGGAAATCGAGACCGAAGGCCGCTTCACCACCGGCATGACGGTCGCCGACTGGTGGCGCGTCACGGGCCGTCCCGCCAATGCGCTTTTCATCCGCCATGTGGACCGGGACGGTTTCTTCGCCCTGCTGACCGAACGGCTGGCGCGGCTGCCCTAGGCCGGACCGGCTTTGCAGCTTTTCCGCACGCGATCTGGCGAAGGCTAGCGCCTTCGCCACGCCCACCCGTTCGGGCTTGGTCGCGACATGGCGGTATTTCTTATGAAACCCGATCACCCGGGGCAGGGAAAACGCGCGCGTTTCCTGATCCCGCCCGTTGGTGGAAGCGCGTTGCACCGCGCGTCCCGTATCTGCTGACCGCCGATCCGGCTTAGGGCGTGCTGCCGGTCAAGGGCACGGTTCCGGCGCCGTCGCCCAGGTCCGTGTTCAGCCGGACAACCAGATCCTGCGTCAGGTCGATGGCATCCAGCGACACGAAAACCGTGCGGCGGTCCAGCACCGCCACCGCGCCGCGTTCCTGCATCATCTCGCCCATCAGGGGCAGCGCCGCGCGATAAAAGGCCGCGCGATCCGTCTCGGCCCAGGCGTTCAGATCCTCCACCACCTTGGCGCGCTCGCGCCGGACTTCGGTGGCGCGCAGATCGAAGGCCTCGGCCTGCTTGCGGAACTCTGCCGGATCCAGCGTGCCGCGCTGCCGGGTCAGTTCGGCCTCCTCGTCGGACAACTGGGCGGCAAGGCGTTCGTTCTCTGCCTCGATCTTGCGGCCTTCCTCCTCCAGCACGCGCTGCGTCCGCTTGCCCCAGTCAGACGCCGCGAACAGCCGGTCCTGATCCACCGTGAGGATCGGGGCCGCAGCCAGCGGCTTGGAATCGGCAGGCGTGCGGATGGTGCGCGAGGGCAGTTCCGGCGCGGCCGGGGCGCCTTCCGGCGCCTCCTGCGCCGCGGCGCCGCCCGCCAGGGCAAGCAGCGCGCAAGCCGCGACCAGCCCCGCCCCCCGCATCAGAACCGGGTCGAGATGGTCAGGTCGAAGTTCTGCTCCTCGTCGTAGTCTTCCTTCTTGAGCGCCTTCGAGAAGTTGAACCGCAGCGGGCCGATCGGCGTCGTCCAGAACAGCGAGGCCCCGACCGACGCGCGGATATGCATCGAATCGTCCACGGGCTCGCCCCCGGTGCCGACCGTGTCGTCCAGCCCCCAGATCGAGCCGACATCGGCGAACAACCCGCCCGAGATGCCGTATTCCTCGGGCAGGCCCAAGGGGAACTGCGCCTCGGTGCGGACCACCCAGAAATAGTTGCCGCCCAACCCGTCTTCGTTTTCGGCCGCCAGGTCGCGCGGGCCGATGCCGTTGGGTTCAAACCCGCGGATGCGGGTGCCGCCGCGGTATCGGTCCAGGATCCAGGTCGAATAGTCGTCCAGCGAATGGATCGCGCCCGCCTCGAACTCGGCGCGCAGGGTGACCTCCTCGCGCCAGGCGGTGCTTTCCACGCCGGCCAGGGTGCTTGTGGTCACGCTTTTCGTGTCGCCCCCAAGCCCCGCGAAATCCTGCGAAAAGCGCAGCTTGTAGCTGGTCAGCGGGTCCAGCCCGGTGATGCGCGTGTCCCACAGATAGCTGTAGCCGAGCGCCGAGGTGACGCGCTGCCCTTCCTCGCGTTGCAGGATTTCCGAGCTGTCGTCCTCGACCCCGCCAAGCGTTTCCTTGGACAGGCGATAGCGCAGTTCCAGCCGCCCGTTCTGCGAGATCGGGAATTCGATCGACGGACGCACCCCGACCGACCGGGTGTTGTAGTCCGAGTTCAGGCTTTCGGTGACGTTGTAATAGGTGTTGAAGCCGAAGCGCAGGTCGCGGCCCAGGAAATAGGGTTCGATAAAGGTCAGCGAGGACGACTGGTCCCCATCCGCGGTCGAGATCGACAGCCCCACCGTCTGGCCCCGGCCAAGGAAGTTGTTTTCCTGCAAGGACGCGTTCAGTCCCACGCCCGAGGACACGCCGTAGGACGCGCCGAAGGACAGCGATCCGGTCGGCTGTTCCTCCACGTTCACATCCACGATCACCTGTTCGCCGCTGCTGCCGGGGCGGCTTTCGACCTGGGCATCGCTGAAATAGCCAAGCGCGCGGATGCGTTCGGCGGCATTGCGGATCTCGCGCGGGCTGAAGGGATCGCCCTCGACCGTGTTGAACTGGCGGCGGATCACCTGATCCAGCGTGGTCGTGTTGCCCTCGATGTCGATGCGTTCCACGAAAACGCGCGGACCGCGGGTGACGGCAAAGGTCAGGTCCAGCGTCTGGTTTTGCGGATTGCGCGTGACCCGCGGCTCGATGTTGACGAAGTTCAGGCCTTGTTGCAGCGCCACCGTTTCCATTCGCCGGATGGTGTTGTCGATGGCGGCGGGATTGTAGACATCGCCCCGCCCGACGCGGTTCTGCGCGGCAAAGGCGGCCGCGTCGACGCCCGGGATCTCGGACACGGTGTTGACCTGCGCGAAACGATAGCGCGGGCCTTCCTGGATGTTGAAGGTGATGTAGAAGGCGTCGCGTTCGCGCGCCAGTTCCGGCGCCACGGCCTGCACCCGGAAATCGGCGTACCCGCGCGAGCGGTAGAAATCGGTCAGCAGCTGTTCGTCCAGTTGCAGCCGTTCGGGCGCAAAAGTGTCGCGGCGGATAAAGGTGCGCAGGATCCCGGCCTGCTTGGTGTCCAGCACGTTGCGCAGCCGGCGGTCGCTGAAGGCGCGGTTGCCGGTAAAGCCGATGCGCTCGATTTCCGTGACGTTGCCCTCGCGGACCTCGAAGACCAGGTCCACGCGGTTGTCGCTGCGGCGGATGATGCGCGGATCGACGCGGGCGGCCAGGCGGCCCTGCGCGGCATAGGCCTGGGCGATGTTGTTGGCGTCCTGGATGGCCTGGCTGGGCTGATAGACCCGGCGGGACTGGCTTTGCACGACCTCGGACAGTTGCTCGTCGTTGATGCGGCGGTTGCCCTCGAAGCTGATCTGGTTGATCGTGGGGTATTCGCTGACCCGGATCACCAGGACGCCGCCCTGGGGCACGATCTCGACCGTTTCGAACAGGCCGGAATTCTGCAAGCGTTGCAGCGCGTCGTTCAGTTCGCCCGCCGACACGTCCTGGCCGCGCGCGATATTGGCATAGGACAGCACGGTGGCCGGTTCGACCCGCTGCGCGCCCTCGATGCGCACGTCGTTGAAGACATAAGCCGCCGCGGCCCCTGGGATCAGCGTCGCCGGGACCGCAATCGTCAAGGCCGTCATCAGCGCGACCGCGCCCTTGCCCAGTTTCCGTGTCATCGCTGCCCCTCTTGCCGTCAGCCTGAAGCGGCGCTGTTTTCAGCGCCTTCTTTTGCACCAAGCTTGTGCATCAATCCGCCTGCCCTGTCAAAAGCGCATCGCGCGTCAAGGGCACAAAAGATCGTTGGTGAGCCCGAAAATCATCAGCGACAGCACCGCCGCCATGCCGATCGCCGTCAGCAGGTTCAGCGCCTTGTCCGAGGGCGGGCGGCCGGTCACGGCCTCCCACGTGTAGAACATCAGATGGCCGCCATCCAGAACCGGGATCGGCAGCAGGTTCAGGAACCCGATGGCCGCCGACAGGACCGCGATCCACCACAGGAAGCTGCCGCCGCCCGCGCTGGCCGCCTGCCCTGTGCTTTCCGCGATGCTGATCGCGCCCCCCAGGTTGCACGTCCCGATCTGGCCCGAGATCATCGCCCACATCCCCGAAAGGGACGAGGCGATGATGCCCCAGGTCTGCTGGATGCCCAGTCCCAGCGATTCCAGCGGCCCGGCGCGGCGCGTCGCGGGCGCGAAGAAGCTTTCGCCGCCCGTCACGCCGATCAGCCAGCGGCGTTCGTAGCCTCCGCCGTCGGCGGGCAGATCCTGCATCTTGGGAACAAGCGTGTAATCGGCCGTTCCCGCGCCGGGACGCCACACATGCAGGGTCAGCGGCCGGCCTTCGGCGGCCTCGACCGCCTGGCGCATCTGGGTGAAGCGGCTGACGGGCTGGCCGTCGATGGCCAGAACCACGTCGCCGGCGCGCAGCCCGGCCTCGGCCGCCGCGCTGCGCGGGGCCACGCCGCTGATGCGGGCGGGCATGGGGTCGGGACCGCGCACAGTGATCTCGGCCCCGTCGCGCAGCACGCGCCAGTCCTGCTGCGCGGCCACCGGCAGCGTTTCCGCGATTTGTCCGATGTCGCCCCAGGTCTGGACCGGCTGGCCGCCCACGGCCAGGATCCGGTCGCCCGGCTGCAACTCGTTGACCACGCCGGGCGGAGCCTCGGCAATGGCGCCGACCTGCGGCTCCTCGGTGGGCAGGCCCTGGACCAGCGCGAAGCCGCCAAAAACCAGGATCGACAGGATGAAATTGAAGACCGGCCCCGCCAGCAGCGTCGCAAAGCGCGCCCACAACGGCGCCCCCGACAGCGTTTGCCGCCGCAAGGCCGGATCGACCGGGCGGCCGGTCCCCGCGCTGGCGGCATTGGCGTCGCCCAGAAAGCGGACATAACCGCCCAGCGGGATCGCGGCCACCTGCCACAGCGTGCCGCGCCGGTCGCGGCGCGAGATCAGGCGCGGGCCAAATCCCACCGAAAAAACCTCGGCCCGGATCCCCGACAGCCTGCCGATGTAATAATGGCCGAATTCGTGAACGGTCACGATCACCGCCAAGGCCACGAAAAACGCAGCCAGCGTCCACAGCGTGCTGCCGAATTGCGGGATCAGGTCGGTCATGCGGCGGCTTCCTTGCGTGCTTCGCGGTCCCAATGCAGGACCGTCTCCAGATCAGCCGGATCATCGCCGAAGCCTGCGCGCGCCGACAGGGCCTCCAAGGTCATTTCCACGCGAGGCGCCATCGCCGTGAACCGGATCCGTCCGCCGATGAAGTCGTCGAGCGCCTGTTCCTTGGCCGCGTTGAACACCGCCCCCGCCATGCCGCCCGCCGTCATCACCTCTCGCGCAAGGCGCAGGGCGGGCCAGCGGATCTCATCGGGCGCCCGAAAGGTCAGGCTGCCGAGCGCGGCCAGATCCAGCGGCGCCACCGGCAGCGGCGCGCGGCGGGGCCAGTTCAGCGCGAAGCCTATGGCATGGCGCATGTCGGGCGCGCCCAGATGCGCGATGGTGCCGCCATCGACATGGCCGACCAGGGCATGAATGATCGATTCGGGATGGACCAGCACCCTGATCTGATCGGGCCGGAGGCCGAAAAACTCTTTCGCCTCGATGACCTCCATCGCCTTGTTGAACATCGACGCACTGTCGATGGTGATCCGCTGGCCCATCGCCCAGTTGGGGTGGGTCGAGGCCTCGGCCACCGTCGCCGCGGCCAGCCGCTCCAGCGGCCAGTCGCGGAAGGCGCCGCCCGAGGCGGTAATGGTCACGTCCTTGACGGATTCGAGATCATCCTGGCCAAGCGCCTGAAAGATCGCGGAATGTTCGGAATCCACCGGCAGGATCGTGGCGCCTCCGGCTTGGGCCGCCCGGCGCAGCAGCGGCCCCGCGCAGACCAGGGATTCCTTGTTGGCAAGCGCCAGCACGCCCCCTTGGGCCAGAGCCGTCAGCCCCGGCGCCAGCCCCGCCGCGCCGACAATGGCCGACAGCACCCAATCCGACGGGCGCCGCGCGGCCTCGATCAAGGCCTGGGGGCCTGCCGCGGCCTCGACGCCGCTGCCCGCCAGCGCGTCGCGCAGGTCGCCCAGCAGGCCGGGATGCGCGGTCACGGCGACCTCGGCCCGCAGGTCGCGCGCCATCCGCGCCAGCCGCGCGATGTTGCGCCCGCCGGTCAGCGCGACCGTGTGGAATGCCCCGGGCCCGCCCGCGCGGCGGATCAGGTCAACGCCGTTCGCCCCGATCGAACCGGTGGCCCCGAAAATGGAAATCCGTCGCATTCGTCAATTCACCGCGGGCAATGCCGTCAACAGCCCGATCAACATGGTGGCCAGAACCGCGCCCGTCACCGCATCGAAACGGTCCATGAAGCCCCCATGCCCGGGAATCAGGTTGGAGCTGTCCTTGACCCCCGCCCGGCGCTTCAGCCAGCTTTCGGCGATGTCGCCCATCTGGCCCGCCAGGCAGACAATGGGCGAACACCAGACCGCCGGGGCGTCGGCCCGGCCCAGCCACCACAGGACAACGCCCATCAGAAATGCGCCGATCCACCCGGCCACGGTTCCCGACCAGGTTTTCTTCGGGCTGAGCGAGGGCCAGAACTTCGGCCCGCCGATCATGCGGCCGAAGAAATAGCCCGTGGTGTCCGACACGATCACGATGCCCATCAGCCACAGCACGAAATTTAGGCCGTAAGCCTCGCGGAAGCCGACCAGGCCGAAAGCCACCAGCATGATCGCAAGGCCGAAAACCGCATAGGTCCAGCGGTCGCGCGTCGCGGCGCCGGGAATGCCCGCGACCAACGGAAACAGCAGCGCCAGGACCGCCAGGGGATGGCCGGACATCGTCGCCACGACCTGCGACATGAAGGCGATGACCGCCAGCGCGAAAGGCCGCCAGGCCCCGAAGATGCCGGGATGCAGGCGCGGGTTCTTCCAGCCCGTCATCGCCGCCAGTTCCCAAAATGTGATGGCCGAAATCAAAGCCATTGCCAGCCGCAGCCAGACCCCCGTCGCCACCGCCAGCATGATGCCGATGCCAAGCAGCACCAGCGTCGAGGCGACACGGCGCGACAGGTCGGCCCATTTGCCCGCAGGAGGCTTTACCGCGTGGACGCGCCCGGCGCTCATACGCCCCCGAAGCGGCGGTCGCGCAACCCGAAGCGGTCCAGGATCCGCGCCAGGTGGTCAGGGGTGAAATCCGGCCACAGCACCGGCGTGAACTCGTATTCCGCGTAAGCCGCCTGCCACGGCAGGAAATTCGACGTGCGCGTTTCGCCCGAGGTGCGGATCACCAGGTCGGGATCGGGATGGTCCGCCGTGTCCAGGCAGGCCGCCAGATCGGTTTCGGTAGGCGTCTCGATCTCGCCCCGCGCGATCTTCTGGGCCAGGCGGGCGGATGCGCGGGTCAGTTCGTCCCGGCCGCCATAGTTGATCGCGACCGTCAGGTTCAGGCGGGTGTTGCCCGCCGTCCGCGCCTCGATCGAGGACATCAGGGCGCGCAGCTTGTCGTCCAGACGGTCCCGTCCGCCGATAAAGCGCAGGCGCACGCCCTCGGCGGCCATGCCCTCGGCCTCGTACTGGATGTAGCGGCGGAAGATCTTCATCAGACCCAGGACTTCCTCGGTCGAACGCTTCCAGTTCTCGGTCGAAAAGGCGTAAACGGTCAGCCAGTTCACCCCCAGGTCGGGGCAGGCGCGGACGATCTGCTTGACGCGTTCGGCCCCCCGGCGGTGGCCGACAAGGCGCGGCCAGCCGCGTTCGGTGGCCCAGCGGCCATTGCCGTCCATGATGATCGCGACGTGACGAGGCCGCTGATCGACCCCGCCCGATAACAGCAGCGGTGCGGTTTCAGCGGCCATCATTTTCCCTCAGACCTGCATGATTTCGGCTTGCTTGCTTTCAAGCGCCTGATCGACCTGGGCAATCATCTTGTCGGTCAGTTCCTGCACGGCGGTTTCCCAGAACTTCTGGTCATCCTCGGGCATGCCGTTCGCCTTGCCCTTCTTGATCCGGTCCATGCCGTCGCGGCGCACGTTGCGGATCGCGACGCGGGCATGTTCCGCGTACTGGGCGGCGACCTTGGTCAGTTCGCGCCGGCGCTCCTCGTTCAGTTCGGGGATCGGCAGCATGATAATGGTGCCGTTCGTCTGCGGGTTGATGCCCAGGCCGGATTCGCGGATGGCCTTTTCGACCTTGCCGACCATGCCCTTGTCCCAGACGTTGATGGTGACCATGCGCGGTTCGGGCACGTTGACGGTGCCCAGCTGGTTGATCGGGGTCATCTGGCCGTAAGCCTCGACCTGGACGGGTTCGACCATCGAGGCCGAGGCGCGGCCCGTGCGCAGGCTGGAGAATTCGTGGCGCAGGCTTTCCATCGCCCCCTTCATGCGCCGTTCCAGGTCGTCGATGTCGATGTCGATGTCCTCTGCCATCTGGGACTGCCTCTGCATTGAATTTTCCCCGCTTGTAGCGGGATCGGTTAATGATGGCAAAGACTTTGCCCCTAAAATGCGCGAGGCTTTGCCATTCCGGCGACGGCCCCCAAGGGGCTAGTTGTGAACCCGCGTGTAGGTGCCCTTGCCTTCCAGGATGCCCCGGAAGCCGCCCGGCTCGTCCAGCGAGAAGACGATGATCGGCAGGCGGTTGTCGCGGGCCAGGGCAATGGCCGAGGCGTCCATCACGCCCAGGTGCTTTTGCAAAACCTCGTCATAGCTGACCTCGCCGTAACGTTTTGCGTCGGAATGCTTTTTCGGATCCTTGTCATAGACCCCATCGACCTTGGTGCCCTTGAAGATCGCCTCGCAGTTCATCTCGTTCGCGCGCAGCGTGGCGGCGGTGTCGGTGGTGAAATACGGGTTTCCCGTGCCCGCCGCGAAGATCACGATGCGCTTCTTTTCCAGGTGGCGGATGGCGCGGCGGCGGATATAGGGCTCGCAGACCTCGTCCATGCGGATGGCGCTGATGACGCGGCAATGCAGGCCCTTGGCCTCCAGCGCGGACTGCATGGCCAGCGCGTTCATCACCGTGGCCAGCATCCCCATGTAGTCCGCCGTTGTCCGCTCCATCCCCTGGGCGCTGCCTTGCAGGCCCCTGAAGATGTTGCCGCCGCCGATGACCATGCAGACCTCGACCCCCATCTTCTGGACCGATTCGACCTCGTCGGCGATGCGCGCGACGGTGGGCGGGTGCAGGCCGTAGCCTTGGTCGCCCATCAGCGCCTCGCCCGAGATCTTCAGCATAACCCTGCCGTATTGCGCGGGCGCCGCGCCCCCATGATCGGTCATGTCCATTCCTTCGTCTACAGCGCCGGTCGCTTTCATCGCGGCGCAAAATGTCGCAAAAGGCGTCGGTGTTCAACCGCCCGAAAGCCGCCTTGCCGTGATCCCTCTGCACCAGATCGACCCCGGGCGCCACCTGCTGATCGCGGGGCCGACGGCCAGCGGCAAGTCGGCGCTGGCGCTGGCCGTCGCGCGTCGGCAGGGCGGGCTGATCGTCAATGCCGACGCCCTGCAAGTCTGGTCCTGCTGGCGGGTGCTGACCGCGCGTCCGTCGCCCGCCGACGAGGCCGCGGTTCCCCACGCGCTTTACGGCCATGTCGCGCCGGGCACGGCCTATTCGGTCGGCGACTGGCTTCGCGAGGTGGCGGGCCTTCTGGACCGGCGGCTGATCGTCGTGGGGGGGACCGGCCTTTACCTGACGGCGCTGACGCAGGGGCTGGCCCATGTTCCGCCCGTGCCTCCCGCCATCCGGGCCGAGGGGGACGCCCGACTGGCCGCCGAGGGCGGCCTGGCGCGCATGGCGGCCGCGCTCGATCCCGCCACCCGCGCCCGCATCGACACCCGGAACCCCGCGCGCGTGCAGCGCGCGTGGGAGGTGCTGACCGCCACCGGGCGCGGTCTGGCCGACTGGCAGGCCGACACGCCGCCTCCGTTGATCGGCCCGGAGGATGGGCAGCGCATCCTGGTCACAGCGGACCGCGACTGGCTGGCCGACCGCATCGCGCGGCGCTTCGATGCGATGATGCGCCAAGGCGCGCTGGATGAAGCGCGCGCCATGCTGCCGTTCTGGGATCCCGCCCGGCAATGGGCCCGCGCCATCGGCGCGCCCGAGCTGGTCGCCCATCTGCGGGGCGAGATCGACCTGCCGACCGCGACCGAACGCGCGATCATCGCCACAAGGCAGTACGCCAAGGCGCAGCGCATCTGGTTCAGGGGCCGGATGCGGGACTGGCGGCCCGTCCAGGCTGACGCAAAAAGCACAGCGCCCGACTGATCGCGCATCGACGGCATTGAGTCCGAACCAGTCATCGGCAATAATTCGCTTATTGTCCTTTATGTCAGGCGAATCTCATGTCGGCGTTCGAGCATTCGCAATGGAAAGACGGATTTCCGTTCTCTCCCAGCAGGATCCGGGCTGGCCGGCGGTTGGGGGTGGATGGAGTCAACGCCCCCTTCATCGCCGACGCGCCCGAACCGCCCGCCGGTCCCCCGTCGATCCCGGCATCCAGAGGCAATCCCGTCCCCGCCGCCATGCAACCCGCCTGGCGCGGAGCGCATCCCGTCGGACGGCAGAACGGCATGCGGCTGCTGCCGCTCGAGGCGTTCCTGTGGGGCAGCCGGGCCAAGCCGCCGCAGCCGCGCACCCGCCCGGATCACGTGCTGGTCTGGGTGATCGAGGGGCGCGTCCAGTTTGACTTTCCCCGCGACCATGCCTGCCTGCGGGCGGGCGATCTGCGCTTTGTCCCGGCGGGCACGGCCTTTGCGGTCTTGCCCGCCCCGGGAACGCGGGGCCATGTCGCCCTGATCGCGGCCCGTTTGGGGGCGCAGGCGGTGCCGCCCCTGCCCGACCAGGTTCTGGCCGCGCATGTGGGCAGCCATGCCGCGCAACTGGACGCCACCCTGCGCGAGATCGGGGTCGAGACGCCGGACGGCGACCCGGGGACGCTGCCCTGCCTGATGAACCTGCTGTCGCTGCGCCTGCGCCAGCTTGCGCCGGGCCGCGCGCCCGATCTGCCCGAAAGCGCGCCTCCCGACCGTCCGCTGATCGACCGCTTCGTGGCTCTGGCCCGGCAGCGGCTTGGCCAATCCCGCTCCGTGGCGGAACTGGCCGCCGAACTGGGCAGCAGCACGCTGCAACTGGACCAGGCCTGCCTTGCCGCCCACCGCAAGCGGGCGGTGGAACTGATCCACGATCTTCGGCTGGAATGCGCGGCCCGGCTGCTGCGCGAAACGGCGCAGCCGACGCAGCGCATCGCGGCGGATCTCGGCTATTCCAGCCACGCCCATTTCATCCGGGCCTTTGTCGCGGCGACCGGGCGCACGCCCGAGGTGTTTCGCGCTCAGTCCTGTTGATCGGTTTGCCTGCCGCGAAAGCCGGTGGCGACCACGAATTTCTCGGACGAATCGCTGCGGCTGGCCGGCGGCTTGACATTGGCGACCTTGTCGAAGTTACGCTTCAGCAATGCCTGCATCTCGGTTTCCGCCCCGCCCGCCAAGACCTTGGCCACGAAAGTTCCACCGGGTTCGAGGATGTCGAAGGCCAGCGCCGCCGCAGCCTCGACCAGGGCCACGATGCGCAGGTGGTCGGTGCCCTTGTGGCCCGAGGATGCCGCCGCCATGTCCGACATCACCACGTCGGCAGGCCCGCCCAGCCACTCCTTGACCTTCTGGTCCGCGCCTTCGGACAGGAAATCAAGCTGGTGGATTTCGGCCCCCGCGATGGGATCGACCTCTTGCAGATCGACGCCCAGAACCTTGCCCACGGCCTTGCCGCCCTTCTCGCCCAGGGCGTTCACGCGCCCCACCGCCACCTGGCACCAGCCGCCGGGCGCGCAGCCCAGATCGACAACCCGCGCGCCGGGCACCAGAAAGCGGTACTTGTCGTCCAGTTCCAGGATCTTGAAGGCCGCGCGCCCGCGATAGCCTTCGCGCCTCGCGCGGGCCACATAGGGGTCGTTCAACTGCCGTTCCAGCCACAATTTGCTGGACAGTTTCCGCCCCTTGGCGGTCTTGACCCGCACGCGCAGGTCGCGCGCGCCGCGCCCGCTGGATTTCCCCTCGCGGCTGCCTGGGGCTTTCGTCATCATGCCACTCCGTTCAGTCCATCGGCTGCCAGCACCCCATCGCGCACCATCTGGGCGTAAAGCAACCCTTCTCTCAGACCGCGGTCCGCCACCGACAGCTTGCTGGTGGGCCAGATGCGCATCAGGGTTTGCAGGATCGCCGCGCCGGACATGATCAGCGCGTGGCGTTCCCGCCCGATGCGCGGGTCCGCGCGGCGCCCGTCGGGGCCAAGTTGCAGATAGGAATGGATCACCCGGTCGATCTGGGTGCTGGTCATCTCCAGCCCGTCCACCTTGGTCCGGTCATAGCGGCGCAGGCCAAGGAAACTGGCCGCAACCGTTGTCACCGTTCCCGATGTGCCGATGATCTGGAAACCCTCGTCGGGCGCGCCGTCGGCATAGGGGGTAAAACCCGCCAGCATTTCCTCGAAATACCAGCTCATCAGGGCGAAACGGCCCCCGTCGTCCTCGACATCCGCGAACTGGTCGCGCAGCGTGGCGACCCCCAGCGGCACGCTGATCCAGTCCACAACCCGCGCCCCCCCCGGCTGCGGATTGCCGAAGCCGTCCGACAGCCGCATGATCGCGCGGGGACGCTCCTTGGGCTCCACGTCCTCGAGGTCGATCCAGACCAGCTCCGTCGATCCGCCGCCGATGTCGACGACCATCAGCGTTTCCGTCTTGTGGCTGACCAGCGGCGCGCAGGAAATCACCGCCAGGCGGGCTTCCTCCTCGGCGCTGATCGTTTCGATCTGCAAGCCGGTTTCCCGCCGGATCGTGCGCAACAGGTCGCGGCTGTTCCGCGCGCGCCGGCAGGCCTCGGTCGCGACCAGGCGCATGTTGGGCACGCGGTGCTGTTCCAGCTTGCGCCGGCAGACCTGCAACGCGTGAACCGTCCGCGCCATCGAGCTGCGCGACAGCCGGCCAGACGCTTCCAGCCCCTGGCCAAGCTGCACCGGCTTGGAGAAGCTGTCGATGACCTGGAACTGACTGCCCTTCGGTCGGGCAATCAGCATCCGGCACGAGTTCGTGCCGAGGTCGAGGGCAGCATAAAGCGCCCCCTCCTCGGAGTTTCGGGTGCCGGACGGCTCTACCGCGGTTTTCGGGAACGCGTCCGCACCCGCAGGACGCCTGGGCGTCATGACGATACGCCCTCCGATATCAAGTTGCACAAAACGTAACCTGCGCCCCCCGACCATTCAAGGGGCGGCAAAAGGACGATTGTCGAAGGCCCGCCAGTCGGTTGATAAGGGTGCCAAGTTTCAGTCTGGATTGATCATGCCGCCCACCCTGCTGACCGGACCCGTCGCGCCCCTTGCCGGATCCGACGCGACAAGCGCCATTGCCAAGACGCCGGTCACCGGGCGCCTTTGGCTGGGGGCCGAAGGGTTCGAGGGCGACGCGCAGGCCGACCGGCGCGTTCACGGCGGGCCGGAAAAGGCGGTTCACCATTATCCATTCGACCATTATGCGGCATGGCGGGCCGATCTGGGCGAGCTGTCCTTGCTGGACGCGCCCGGCGCCTTTGGCGAGAACGTCTCGACCCTCGGCATGACCGAGGACGGCGTGGCGGTGGGCGACATCTTCCGGCTGGGGGGCGCGCTGGTGCAGGTTTCGCAAGGCCGCCAGCCATGCTGGAAACTGAACCGCCGCTTCGGCCTGCCCGACATGGCGCGGCGGGTGCAGGACACGGGCCGCACGGGCTGGTATTACCGCGTCTTGCAGCCCGGCCCCGTTTCGTCCGGCGACGAGTTGCTGCTGATCGACCGGGTGGCACCCGGCTGGACGCTGCGGCGGCTGTGGCGCGCGATGTATGTCGATCGCCTGAACCGCGCCGAGCTGGAGGCCATCGCCGCCCTGGAGGTGCTGGCCGAGGGCTGGCGGCGGTATGCGCGCCGGCGCCTGGACAGCGGCCGGGTCGAGGATTGGCGTCCCCGGCTGGAGGGCGGGACATGACGCCGCCGCTGGTGATTTCCGTCCAAAGCCAGGTTGTCCTGGGCCATGTCGGCAATTCCGCGGCCGTTTTCCCCATGCAGGCCGCGGGGCTGGAGGTCGCGGCCATTCCCACGGTGATCTTTTCCAACACCCCCGACTATCCGACATTGCGGGGCGCGCCCCTGCCGCCGGACCTGTTCGCCGACCTGCTGCTGGGGTCGTGGGAACGCGGCTTGCCGCAGCGCGCGGCATGGCTGATGACGGGCTATTTCGGCTCGGTCGAGGTGGCGCAGCTGGCCGCCGATTTCGTCGCCCGCTGCAAGGCAGCCAACCCCGGCATGCGTTATCTGTGCGACCCGGTGATGGGCGATCATGGGCCGGGGCTCTATGTGCCCGCCGAACTGGCCTGGATCATGCGCGACCGGCTGCTGCCGCTGGCCGATCTGGCGACGCCCAACTCCTTCGAGCTTGGGCACCTGACAAACCGCCCCATCACCGCCATGGCCGATCTGCAAGCCGCCGCCGCCGACCTGCGCATGGCGCCGGGCGCCACGCTGATCGCCACGGGCTGCGTGCTGGACGACAGTCCGGCGGATCACCTGGAAAGCGTGATCCTGGGGCCCGAAGGCACGACGCGCCATCCGACCCCCCGCCTGCCCGTGGCCCTGCCCGGCACCGGCGATCTGTTCGCGGGGCTGATCGTCGCGGGCCTGGGCAAGGGCCATGGCCTGTCCCACGCGGTCGAGACCGCGCAGGACCTGACGGCGGCGGCGCTGGCCCATGCCGGCCGCCTCGGCGCGAACGAGGTGGTGCTGTCGGACCCCGGCTTCCGCGCCGCCCTGCTGACCCTGTAAACCCCGGAGGAGATGATGGAGATTGGCAGCAGCGACCTGCCCCAGGCAGCCCTGGACCGCATCCGCGACAGCTTTGCCCGCCAAGGGCTGATGAGCCTGCTGGGCGCCGAACTGGCCGAGGCAAAGGCCGGACTGGTGACGATCCGCCTGCCCTTCAAGCCGGATCTGACCCAGCAGCACGGCTATTTCCATGCGGGCGGCACGGCCTCGATCGCGGATTCGGCGGGCGGCTATGCCGGGTTCACGCTGATGCCCGGCGACAGTTCGGTTCTGACGGTCGAGTTCAAGCTGAACCTGATCAACCCCGCGCAGGGCGACTTCCTCGAAGCCACGGGCCGCGTGATCAAGCCGGGCCGGACGCTGACCGTCTGCCAGCTGGATGTCTGGGGCGTCGCGCCCGCCAGGCGCGTCCACGTCGCGACCGGATTGCAGACCTTGATCTGCGTGCAGGGCAAACCCGCCTGACGCCGCCGTGACATCCCCGATCCGTTAGCGTAAACGGTCCGCCACCACGGATTGCGGAAGGATTGCATCATGGCACAGGCTCGGATCGGGCTGATCGGATTGGGAACGATGGGCGCGGCCCTGGCGCTGAACATCGCCGAGAAAGGCTTTCCCATCGCGGTCTGGAACCGCACAACCGACGTGACGCGGAGCTTCGCCGCGAACGCGGGCGATCTGGCGGCGCGAATCACTCCGGCCGAGACGCTGGCCGAACTGGTCGCCGCCATCGCGAAGCCCCGCGCGATCATCCTGATGGTGCCCGCCGGTCAGCCTGTCGATGACCAGCTTGCGGCGCTTGCCCCGCTGCTGGACGCCGACGACCTGGTGATCGACGCGGGCAACGCCGATTTCCACGACACGGACCGCCGCGATGCCGCCGGGCTGCCGTTCCGCTTTCTGGGCATGGGCGTTTCGGGCGGCGAGGAAGGCGCGCGCCACGGTCCCGCCATCATGGGCGGGGGCGATGCGGCCGACTGGGCGCGCGTGGCCGACGTGATGACCGCCATCGCTGCGCGGGCCGAGGACGGCACCCCCTGCGCCGCCCGGATGGGTGATGCGGGCGCGGGGCATTTCGTGAAGATGGTCCATAACGGCATCGAATATGCCGACATGCAGATGATCGCCGAGGTGTACGGCCTGCTGCGCGACGGCATGGACATGGACGCAGCCGCGATCAGCAAGACCTTCGCCGCCTGGAACGAAGGCGCGCTGAAATCCTATCTGATCGAGATTTCGGCCATCGTGACGGGCGCCGCCGATCGCCATACCGGCCGCCCGGTGGTGGACGTGATCCTGGACCGCGCGGGCCAGAAGGGCACCGGCCGCTGGACCGCCATCGAGGCGCAGCACCTGTCCGCCCCCATCCCGGTGATCGAGGCCGCCGTGATGGCACGCAACGTTTCGGCCCGCCTGGACGAACGCCTGGCGGGCGAGGCGCTGTTCGGCCCTGCCCCGCGCCCTTGCGCCATGGATCCGCAGACCCTGGAACAGGCCCTGATCGCGGGCAAGATCTTCTGCTATGCACAGGGCTTCGCGATGATCGCGGCCGCGTCCCGGCAATTCGGCTGGACGCTGGATCTGCCGGACATCGCGCGGGTCTGGCGCGCGGGCTGCATCATTCGTTCGGCCATGCTGAACGACATGGCCGCCGCCCTGGCCGAGGATCCGGCCCGCAACCTGATCATGGCGCCCTTTTTCGCGGACCTGATCGGAACCGCCATGCCCGCGCTGCGCAGGGTGGTGGCCGAAGGCGCGGCGGCAGGCCATGCCCTGCCCGCATTGGCGTCGGGCCTGATGTGGTTCGACCTGATGCGCACCGGGCGCGGCACCGCCAACCTGATCCAGGCGCAGCGCGATTTCTTCGGCGCGCACGGTTTCCAGCGGATCGACGGGCTGGACGATCCGCATGGCCCCTGGGCCGGGACGATGTGACGCCGGACTTGCAGGCCGCCAAGCCTGCGCCTATATTCACCTTGTCCGGGGCAACCCGGACTATGGACATAAACGCGCATGGAATAAGCGGATCGGACCCGGGGGCGGTACCCGGCGACTCCACCAGATCACCCTCGTTGGGGGGCCTTGGGGTCGAAACAGGATCGACGAACGTCTAAAGATGTTTGCTTTGTCTCGGTGAGCCACCACCGTTATCGGTGCAAAATGTACAGTTGCCAACGACAACCGTGCTCCGGTCGCGCTGGCTGCGTAAGCAGTCCGCAAGATCGAAACCTAAGCCCTTGCGCCTAGCAGCGTAAGGCGGGGCCCGCAGGAGCCTGGCAACAGAATCCTGCACTTTCAGCCAGTTGTTCGACATGCCTGCGCAGGCGGCGCCTTGCACCGCCGTGGGCATCGCGGGTTTCTTGCCCAACGGCCGGCCGCCCCCCTTTTCAATACCCGCCATATGCCTATGCTGGCCCGGAATTCGAAGGGGACTGGCATGGCGCGAACCGGAATCGACTATGGCGGGATGATGCACCGCGCGCTGCAAGGGCTGATCGCGGACGTTCTGGAACGCGTCGCGGAACACGGCCTGCCGGGCGACCACCACTTCTTCATCACCTTCGACACGCGCGAAGACGGGGTCGAGATGGCAGACTGGCTGCGCGAGCGTTACCCCGAGGAAATGACCATCGTCATCCAGCACTGGTTCGACAACCTGACCGTGGACGACGAGGGCTTCACCGTCACCCTGAACTTCGGCAACTCGCCCGAGCCGCTGCGCATCCCCTTCGACGCGCTGCGCACCTTTGTCGATCCGTCCGTCGAATTCGGCCTGCGCTTCGAGACGCAGGAAGCCGAGGATGACGACGGGGACGACGAAGACGATGAGGACGGCGACGACAGCCCCGACGGCGGATCGAACGGCGGCGGCGAGGTGGTGCAACTGGACCGCTGGCGGAAATAAGGGGAAGGGGCGCCCGAAGCGCCCCGTTTCACACCATCATTTCCTTGGTCGCCGTCAGCCGCAGGTCCGGGTGATCGCGGCTCACGCGGTCGATGTCCCATTGCAGCCGCGTCAGATAGACCATGTCGCCGTCGTGGTCCTGGGCGATATGGCCCTTGTTGGCGTTCACAAAGGCCTCGACCTTGTCCTTGGGCCCCGCGACCCAGCGGGCGCTGGTGAACTGCGATGCCTCGAAGCGGACGGGGATGCCGTATTCGATCTCGATCCGGCTGGCCAGAACCTCGAATTGCAGCGCGCCCACGACGCCCACGATGAAGCCCGACCCGATCATCGGCTTGAACACCTTGGCCGCGCCTTCTTCCGCGAATTGCATCAGCGCCTTTTCCAGGTGCTTGGCCTTCATCGGATCGGTGGCGCGCACCGATTGCAGCAGTTCCGGCGCGAACGACGGAATGCCGATGAAGCGCAGCGCCTCGCCTTCGGTCAGGGCGTCGCCGATGCGAAGCTGGCCGTGGTTGGGGATGCCGATGATGTCGCCCGCCCAGGCCTCGTCCGCAAGCTCGCGGTCGGCGGCCAGAAACAGCACCGGGTTCGTGACCGCCATCGGCTTCTTGGACCGCACATGGGTCAGCTTCATGCCGCGTTCGAAATGCCCGCTGGCGAGGCGCACAAAGGCCACCCGGTCGCGATGCTTGGGATCCATGTTGGCCTGGACCTTGAAGACAAAGCCGGTGACGGCCTTTTCCTCGGGCGCGATCTCGCGATCGGCGGCGTTCTGCGGCTGCGGGGGCGGACCATAGGCGCTGATCCCCTTCATCAGCTCGCGCACGCCAAAGCTGTTGATCGCGCTGCCGAACCAGATCGGCGTCATGTGCCCTTCCAGAAAGGACTTGCGGTCAAAGGCGGGCAGCAGCTCGCGCGCCATCTCGACCTCGTCGCGCAGCGTCGAAAGCAGGTCGGCGGGAACGTGGTCGGCCAGGCGGGGATCGTCCAGGCCCTCCATCTTGACCGACTCGGCCACCTTGTTGCGATCGGCGCGGTCCATCAGCTCCAGCCGGTCGTGCAGCATGTCGTAGCAGCCGATGAAGTCGCGGCCCACCCCGATGGGCCAGGACGCCGGGGCCACGTCGATGGCCAGGTTTTCCTGGATCTCGTCGATGATCTCGAAGGTGTCGCGCGATTCCCGGTCCATCTTGTTGCAAAAGGTCAGGATCGGCAGGTCGCGCAACCGGCAGACCTCGAACAGCTTGCGGGTCTGGGATTCCACCCCCTTGGCCCCGTCGATGACCATGATCGCCGCGTCCACGGCGGTCAGGGTGCGATAGGTGTCTTCGGAAAAGTCGCTGTGGCCCGGCGTGTCGACCAGGTTGAAGCGATAGCCGTCAAAGTCGAAGGACATCGCCGAGGCGCTGACCGAGATGCCCCGCTCCTGCTCCATCTTCATGAAGTCCGACCGCGTGCGCCGCGCCTCGCCCTTGGCGCGCACCTGCCCCGCCATCTGGATGGCGCCGCCGTACAGCAGGAACTTCTCGGTCAGAGTGGTCTTGCCCGCGTCGGGATGCGAGATGATCGCGAAGGTCCGGCGGCGGGCGATTTCGGGCGGAAGATCGGGACGGTTTGTCATGGGGCGGCCTGTAGCGCGCGGGGCGGGAATGCGCAATCGCCGGTGTGGTTTGATGTGGCGTGAAATGGTGCTGCGAGAGAGGATTGAACTCTCGACCTCACCCTTACCAAGGGTGTGCTCTACCACTGAGCTACCGCAGCGCCGTGTAGGGGCGTTTAGACAAAGCCTGCGGCCCGCGCAAGGGGGATCGGCAGAAAAATCGCCTGTTCCCGCGCCCCTGCGCGCTTTGCTGGACTGTTGCCGCGCCCGGCGCTAACAGGTTGCGGATGAACGAGCGCCCGGACGACAAGAAAAGGCAGGAAACGCGCGAGGATCGGCTGCGGGCCGCCCTGCGCGCCAATCTGCAACGCCGCAAGGCGCAGGCGCGCGCGCGCGCCGCGCAGGACGACACCGGGCCGCAGGACAGCGATACAGGCAAGGACGACGCTTAGATGGACCAGATCATCGTTCGCGGGAACGGCCCGCTTTCGGGGGAAATCCCCATCGCAGGGGCCAAGAACGCCTGCCTGACGCTGATGCCCGCGACGCTGCTGACGGATCAGCCGCTGACGCTGACCAACGCGCCGCGCTTGTCCGACATCCGCACCATGACCGCCCTGCTGCGAAGCCTGGGGGCCGAGGTCGCCAGCCTCCAGGACGGCCAGGTGCTGGCACTGTCCAGCCATGACCTGACCAGCCACCGCGCCGATTACGACATCGTGCGCAAGATGCGCGCCTCGATCCTGGTGCTGGGGCCGATGTTGGCGCGCGACGGCCGGGCCGAGGTGTCCTTGCCCGGCGGCTGCGCCATCGGCGCGCGCCCGGTGGACCTGCACCTGAAGGCCTTCGAGGCGATGGGCGCGGAACTGGATCTGCGCGACGGCTATGTCCATGCCAAGGCGCCCGCCGGCGGCCTGCGCGGGGCGGCGGTCGATTTCCCCATCGTCTCGGTCGGGGCCACGGAAAACGCGCTGATGGCCGCGACCCTGGCGCGCGGCACCACGGTCCTGACGAACGCCGCGCGAGAGCCCGAGATCGTCGATCTCGCCCGCTGCCTGCGCGCCATGGGGGCGCAGATCGAAGGCGAGGGAACGGGCACCATCACCATTCAGGGGGTCGATGCGCTGCACGGCGCGACCCATCCCGTCGTCACCGACCGGATCGAGCTTGGCACCTACATGCTGGCGCCCGCCATCTGCGGGGGCGAGGTCGAATGCCTGGGGGGCCGGATCGAACTGCTGTCGGCCTTTTGCGAAAAGCTGGACGAGGCCGGGATCAGCGTCACCGAAACGACGCGCGGCCTCAAGGTCAGCCGCAGGAACGGCGCTGTCCGCGCCGTGAACGTCACGACCGAGCCCTTTCCCGGCTTCCCGACCGACCTTCAGGCGCAGTTCATGGCGCTGATGTGCGTGGCCGAAGGCACAAGCGTGCTGGAGGAAACCATTTTCGAGAATCGCTTCATGCACGCCCCGGAACTGACCCGCATGGGCGCGCGGATCGAGGTTCATGGCGGCCATGCAACCGTGACCGGCGTTGACGGGTTGCGCGGGGCGCCGGTGATGGCCACCGACCTGCGCGCCTCGGTCAGCCTGATCCTGGCCGGGCTTGCGGCCCAGGGTCAGACCACCGTCAGCCGGGTTTACCACCTGGACCGCGGCTATGAGCATGTGGTCCGCAAGCTGCGCGGCGTGGGCGCCCATATCGAACGCGTGAAAGAGGAGTAAGCGATGCCACAGGATGCCCGTTTCGCAGATGCCGACCCCGCCCCCCTGGCATTGATGGCCGAGGATGAGCAGGATCTGCGCATCCTGTCCGCGTTGTTGCAGGACGCGGTCCTGCCCGCGTCCGAGATGTCCTATGACCCGCGCGGGCGGACGCTGGCCCTGCTGCTGAACCGCTTCCGCTGGGAGGATGCCGAACAGGCCGCGGCCGAGGGGCGCGACTACGAGCGCGTCCGGTCCGTCCTGCTGATCCGCGACGTGCAGCGGGTGCTGTCCGACGGCATCGGCCGCGACGCGGACACCGTGCTGGAACTGCTGGCGATGGTCTGGCAGCCCGGCCCCGACGGCACCGGGCGCCTGCTTCTGGAATTCGCGGGCGACGGGACGCTTGCGGCCGAACTGGAATGCATCAACATCGACCTGCGCGACGTGACGCGGCCCTATCGCGCGGTATCGGGCAAGGCGCCCGTGCATCCCGAGTAAGAGGGTATTTGGACAAAGAAGAAGGCGCCTTTGCGGCGCTTGAGGCGGGCGGGGGTTGCGGCTAACAAGGCGTGACACCAGAGGACAGATCATGCCCGTCACGCTGAACACATCGGATCCCGACTTCGAGGCGCGCTTTGCCGACATGCTTTCGGCCAAGCGCGAGGATTCGGCCGATGTGAACGATGCCGTGGCGGCGATCGTCAGGGATGTGCGGCAGCGCGGCGACGCGGCGCTTTGCGAACTGACCAGCCGCTTCGACCGGCTGGACCTGACGCCCGGCCGGCTGCGCTTTTCGCCCGACGAGATCGCGGCGCAGATCGCGCATGTCTCGTCCCAGGACCGGGCGGCGCTGACGCTGGCCGCCGACCGCATCCGCGCCTATCACGCCCGCCAGATGCCCGAGGATGCCAGCTGGACCGATCCGCAGGGCGCGACCCTGGGCTGGCGCTGGAGCGCGGTCTCGGCGGCGGGGCTGTATGTGCCGGGGGGCCAGGCGGCCTATCCGTCATCCGTGCTGATGAACGCGATCCCGGCGCGGGTGGCCGGGGTGGAGCGGCTGGTGATCTGCGTGCCGACGCCGGGCGGTCACGTCAACCCGCTGGTTCTGCTGGCCGCGCAATTGTCGGGCGTCACCGAGATTTATCGCATCGGCGGGGCGCAGGCGATTGCCGCCATGGCCTACGGCACCCGCACCATCGCGCCCGTGGACAAGATCACCGGGCCGGGCAACGCCTATGTCGCCGCGGCCAAGCGGCAGGTCTTTGGCAAGGTGGGCATCGACATGATCGCAGGCCCGTCTGAGGTTCTGGTGATCGCGGAAGGCGACCAGCACCCCGACTGGCTGGCGCTGGATCTGCTGGCGCAGGCGGAACATGACGCCGACGCGCAGTCGATCCTGATCACCACCGATCCGGCGCTTGGCCATGCCGTCGCGGGCGCGGTGGACCGCATCCTGCCCGGCCTGCCCCGCGCCCGGATCGCGGGCGCAAGCTGGCGCGACTACGGCACCATCATCATCGCCCGCGACCTGGACGAGGCCGCCGTCCTGTCGAACCGCATCGCGCCCGAGCATCTTGAACTGTGCGTGGACGACCCCGAGGCCCTGGCCGCGAAATGCGTCCATGCCGGCGCGATCTTCCTGGGGCCGCACACGCCCGAGGCCGTCGGCGATTACGTCAGCGGCCCGAACCACGTCCTGCCGACCGCGCGGTCGGCGCGCTTTTCCTCGGGACTGTCGGTGCTGGATTTCCTCAAGCGCACCACCATGGCGCGGCTGACGCCCGGCGCGCTGAACGCAGTGGGCCATGCCGCCATGCGCCTGGCCGCCGCCGAAGGGTTGCAGGCGCATGGCGAATCGATCCGCGCCCGGCTGGAGCATCTGAACGAAAGGCCCCCCGCATGAGCCGGATCATCCAGATCGAGATCGACGATTCCCAGGCACCCCCCGCCACCCCCGAGATGGATCAGGAACGCCGCGTGGCCATCTTCGACCTGATCGAGGACAACAGCTTCGCGGTGCCCGGCCGCGACGGTCAGCCCGCCCCGCAGGGGCCGTTCAAGCTGGACCTGTGCATCCGCGAACGCCGCCTGGTCTTCGACCTGGCGGACGAAGGAGGCGACAAAGTGGCCGAGTTCCACCTGTCTCTTGGTCCGTTCCGGCAGGTGACCAAGGACTACTTCCAGATCTGCCAAAGCTATTTCGATGCCGTGAAGCGCCTGCCCCCCGCCCAGATAGAGGCCATCGACATGGCCCGGCGCGGCATTCACAACGAAGGCGCGCGGACCTTGCAGGAACGGCTGGAAGGCAAGGCCGAACTGGACATCGACACCGCCCGGCGCCTGTTCACCCTGATCTGCGCCCTGGTGCCCCAGGGCTGACGATGGCGCAGAACACGATCCCTGCTTCGGTCCTGTTCTGTTGTGATCACAACTCCATCCGTTCGCCCATCGCCGAGGGGATGATGAAGAAGTTCTACGGCCGCGCCGCCTATGTGCAATCGGCGGGCGTCAAGAACGACATGGAGGTGGACGGCTTCGCCATCGCCGTTTGCGACGAGATCGGCGTCAGGATCGAGAACCACCGCTCCCGCAGCTTCGAGGAAATGAAGGACTGGGGCGACGACCTGGGCGGCTTCGACCTGATCGTCGCGCTGTCGCCCGCCAGCCAGCGGCAGGCGCTGGAACTGACGCGGGTTTATCACCTCGACGTGGAATACTGGCCGATCATGGACCCCACCGGCCTGGCCGAAGGGCGCGAGGCCAGGCTGGCCGCCTATCGCCAGACCCGCGACCAGATCCGGGCGCGCATGATCGAACGCTTCGGCCCGCCCACGGCCGAGGATTAGCGCCTTCCGCCCGGCCAAAAAAAAACCGCGCCAGCCCATGCAGGCGGCGCGGCAGTTTGGCAATCCTGATGGGGTAAGATCAGCGACGCCAGTTGTTGGGCACGTCCCAGATGGGACGCGCGATCTCGTCCGCGACCTGATCGCGGGTCAGGCCGATGTCGCGCAGCTGCTCGTCGCTCAGATGCGACAGTTCCTGGCGGGATCGGCGGACGCTCAGAATGGTCAGAATGCGCTTGCCCAGTGACGGGCGCGGGAAAGGGCCGTGCCCGGCAAGGACATGAAGCGATGCGGTCTTCGGGGCCATCGTTCATCTCCGGTGATTGAAAGCATCATGTCTCATGATGCGTTGGCGTCGTTTTATTTCCGTTCTTGATTGATAGGCCCGTCCGATGTATTTTTGAAACGAATGTTTTTGATCCCTTCCATCAGGAATGTTGAACGATGCGCAATCTGGATATCGGCACGCTGAGGTCGCTTCAGGCCGTGGCCGAATACGGCGCCGTGACCCGCGCGGCCGAGGGGCTGAACATGACCCAAAGCGCGCTGTCGATGCAGATGAAGCGGCTCGAGGATCTGTTCGGCGAGGCGATGCTGCAAAAGCAGGGTCGGGGCGTGGTGCTGACCGATTTCGCCGTGGAACTGCTGATCGAGGCGCGCAAGCTGGTGGCGCTGAACGACGCCATCGTGTCGCGCTTCACCGGACAGCGCCCCGAGGCGCGGCTGCGCGTGGGCCTGACCAGCGACTGGCTGTTCACCAAGGTCGCCCAGGCGGTGCGCGCCTTCCGCCAGGCCAATCCGCGCATCGAGCTGATCATCAACGACGGCCGCAGCAAGGATCTGCGCCAGCAGATGAAGCGCGGCGAACACGACGTGATCCTGACCACCGAATTCGAGACGCCCCCCGGCGCGATCCATCTGTCCAAGGTGGACCTGGCCTGGTTCGGCGCCATCGGCGGCGCCGCCTGGACGCAGCGCCCGCTGCCCTTGGCGAACTCGCCGCATTGCGCCTATTACCCGGTGGGCCTGACGGCGCTGGAACGCGCGGGCATCGAATGGGTGCAGGCCGTCGCCGACGGGGGCAGCGACACCTGGCGGGTCAGCGCCGCCGCCGATCTGGGCATCACGATCCTGCCGCGCGGCATCGCCCAGGCGGGGCTGGAGCCGGTGGACCACGGCGGCGCCCTGCCGCCCCTGCCGCCCACCTGGCTGAACGTCTATGTGGCCGACGGCCCGGCGCGGCGCGAGGCGGCCGAGTTCGCGGGCTATCTTCGACGGGCCGTGACCGAGGTCGCAGCCATGGCCGCATGATCCCCGCGCCTGATTGACAGCCCGCCCCGTCCGCTGCAAGGAGGCAGCGGCAGAGCGGAGTGGCACATGACCCGGATCGACGATACCTTTCAGCGCCTTCAGGCCCAGGGACGCAAGGCCTTCGTGACCTATATCATGGCCTCGGATCCCGACGAGGCGACGACGCTGGAGATCATGCGCGGCCTGCCGGACGCGGGCGTGGACATCATCGAACTGGGAATGCCCTTCACCGATCCCATGGCCGACGGCCCCACGATCCAGGCCGCCGGCCAGCGCGCCCTCGCCGCAGGCGGCAGCGTGACGCGCACGCTGGAGATCCTGCGCGAATTCCGCAAGTCCGACAACACAACGCCGGTCGTGCTGATGGGATACTACAACCCCATCTACGCCCGTCCCGGCGGCGTCGAGGCCTTTCTGGCCGATGCCAAGGCGGCGGGAGTGGACGGCCTGATCATTGTCGATCTGCCGCCCGAGGAGGACGAGGAGCTGTGCATCCCCGCGGCGCGCGCGGGCCTGAACTTCATCCGCCTTGCCACGCCCACGACCGACGACCGCCGCCTGCCCGCGGTGGTCAGGAACACCTCGGGCTTTGTCTACTATGTCAGCGTGACCGGCATCACCGGCGGCCCCGCCGCCGACGCCGCCGAGGTCGCCCCCGAGGTCGCGCGCATCCGCGCCGCCGCCAACCTGCCCGTCGTGGTGGGCTTCGGCATCTCGACCCCCGACGCGGCAGAACGGATCGCGGGGGTGGCCGACGGCTGCGTCGTGGGCAGCGCCATCGTCAAGAAGATCGGCGAAGGCCGCCCGGTGCCCGAGGTTCTGGACTTCGTGCGCGATCTGGCCGCCGGGGCGCATCGCGGCTGATGACCCGGCTGCGCGAGGCCACGCCGGACGACGTGCCCGCCATCGCGGCGATCTGGAACCCGATCGTCCGCGACACCGTGATCACCTTCTGGCCGACGGAGCGCACCAATCCCGAAATCGCCGCGCTGATCCGCGACCGTCAGGCCGGGGGCCATCCTTTTCTGGTGGCCCAGGCCGGGGACCAGGTGCTGGGCTTTGCGACCTATTCCCAGTTCCGCACCGGCGGCGGCTATGCGCGCAGCATGGAACACACGATCTACCTCGCGCCGGAAGCGCGCGGCAGCGGCACCGGCCGGTTGCTGCTGAACGCCCTGGAGGACCGCGCACGCGGGGCCGGACACCGGCTTTTGATCGGCGGCATCACGGCCTCGAACGAAGGCTCGTTGCGGTTCCACCTGCGCGCCGGCTATGCCGAATGGGGCCGGATCCCCTGGGCAGGCTGGAAATTCGGCCGGTTCCACGACCTTGTGCTGATGGGCAAGGATCTGGCCGCCTGAACGGGGCAGGCGCGACACCCTGCCCCTACCCTTGCCGCGCGTTAGCGGCTAACCTGCCCTCATGGACACGCGCGCGACAGACAATCCCTGCCCCTGCCTGCCAAAGCCCCGCAGCTTCTGGCAGCGGATCGGCGACCGGCTGGCCGCGCTTCTGGGCAGCCAGCGCGCGGCGATTCCGCCCGAACGGTCCGTGGCCTTCACCATCGCCGTGATCGCGCTCGGCGCAAAGCTCGCCAAGGCGGACGGCACCGTGGGCCGCGCCGAAGTCGCGGCCTTCCGCCGCGTCTTCATCATTCCCCGGGCCGAGGAAAGGAACGCCGCCCGCGTCTTCGACCTGGCGCGGCAGGATGTGGCGGGCTTTGACGCCTGGGCGCGCCGCATCGCCGCGATGTTCCCTCCGGGCGATCCGGTTCTGGCCGACGTGATCGAGGGGCTTTGCATCATCGCCGTGGCCGACGGCGGGATGCACGAGAACGAGATCCTGTTCATCGACGAGGTGGGCCGCATCTTCGGCCTGCCCGCCGAACGCGTCGCGGCCATCCGCCTGCGCCACGACCGCAAGTCGGATTGCCCGCCCTGCGACGTGCTGGGCATTCCGCCCGACACCCCCCTGCCCGAGGCGCGCAAGCGGTTCCGCGCCCTGATCCTGGAAGCCCATCCCGACCGCGCCATCGCCCGCGGCCTTCCCCCCGAGGCCGTGCGCCTGGCCGAGGCCCGCACCCGCCGCCTGAATGAGGCTTGGGACAAGTTCCGCTCCATGCGCCGCGGCACGGTTCCCGAACCTGCCGAATAGGCCCGGCCCTTGCCGCGCAGGGCCGCAGCGACTAGGTTCGGCATGACCCTTTGACGGACCCCACGATGCCCCAAGACGCAGCGCCTGCCTATCAGGTTCTGGCCCGCAAATACCGGCCCGAGACCTTTGCCGACCTGGTCGGCCAGGACGCCATGGTGCGCACGCTGAAGAACGCCTTCGCCGCCGACCGTATCGCGCAGGCCTTTGTCATGACCGGCATCCGCGGCACCGGAAAGACCACCACCGCGCGGATCATCGCCAAGGGCATGAACTGCGTCGGTCCCGACGGCCAGGGCGGTCCCACCACCGAGCCATGCGGCGTATGCGAGCATTGCGTTGCGATCAGCGAAGGCCGCCATGTCGATGTGCTGGAAATGGACGCGGCGTCCCGCACCGGCGTGAACGACATCCGCGAGATCATCGAATCGGTGCATTACCGGGCGGCTTCGGCGCGCTACAAGATTTACATCATCGACGAAGTCCACATGCTGTCCACCAGCGCCTTCAACGCCCTGCTCAAGACGCTGGAGGAACCGCCCCCCCATGTGAAGTTCATCTTCGCCACCACCGAGATCCGCAAGGTTCCCGTCACGGTCCTGTCGCGCTGCCAGCGTTTCGACCTGCGCCGCATCGAACCCGAGGTGATGATCGCCCTTTTGCGCCGCATCGCCGCCGCCGAGGGCGCGCAGATCACCGAGGACGCGCTTGCCCTGATCACCCGCGCCGCCGAAGGATCGGCCCGCGACGCCACCAGCCTGCTGGACCAGGCGATCAGCCACGGCGCGGGGGAAACCACCGCCGAGCAGGTTCGCGCCATGCTGGGCCTGGCCGACCGTGGCCGCGTGATCGACCTGTTCGAGATGATCCTGCGCGGCGACGCCGCATCGGCCCTGACCGAGCTGCAATCGCAATATGCCGACGGCGCGGACCCGGTGGCCGTGCTGCGCGACCTGGCCGAGATCACGCACTGGATTTCCGTTGTGAAGATCACGCCGGATGCGGGCGACGATCCGACGATCGCGCCCGACGAACGGGTTCGCGGACAGGAATTGGCGGGCAGGCTGGCGATGCGCGTGCTGACGCGGCTGTGGCAGATGCTGCTCAAGGCGCTGGAGGAAGTGTCCGCCGCGCCCAACGCCATGATGGCGGCGGAAATGGCGGTGATCCGCCTGACCCATGTGGCCGACCTGCCCGACCCCGAAGCCCTGATCCGCCGCGTCCAGCAGGCCCAGGCGGCGGGCGATTTCGCGCGCTCTGCCACGCCTGCCGCACCTTCTCAGGCCCCCCGCGCCGCCCGGCCCGCGCAGGTGATCGCCCAGCGGTCGGGCGCGGCGGCGGCGCTTGCCGTCAGCCCGGATGCCTTCGCGGCCTGGCCCGACTTCGCCTCGGTTCTGGAACTGCTGCAACGGATGGACATGGTTCTGCTGATGCAGGTGGAACGGCATGTCTCGCTGGTCCGCTACAGCCCCGGCCGGATCGAGTTTGCGCCCAAGGGCGATGCGCCACGCGACCTGGCGCAGCGTCTTGCCGAACGCCTGCGCGGCCTGACTGGCGGGAACCGCTGGGCCGTCACCGTCACGAACGAAGCCGGCGCGCCGACGATTGCGGAACAGCGCATGGCCGAACGGCGCGAACGCGAGGCGCGCGCCCTGCGGCTGCCAATCGTGCAGCAGGTTCTGGCGGCCTTTCCCGACGCGAAACTGAAACAGGTGCGCCACGAACCGGTCGCGGCAGAGGCCGTCGAGGCGGCTGAAGGCGCGGCCAACCCGCACGAGCTGACCCAGGGCCCCGTGGCCGAGGTCGAGGAATGGGATCCCTTCGAGGACGAGGACTAAGCGATGATCAAGGGTTTGGGCGGCTTTGGAGACATGGCCAAGATGATGAAGGCCGCCAAGGACATGCAGGACCGGATGCAGCAGATGCAGGCCGATCTGGACACCATCACCGTGACCGGTGAATCCGGCGCGGGTCTGGTGCGCGCCACCGCCACCGCCAAGGGCGACCTGACCGCGCTGGAGATCGACCCGGCGATCTTCGTGCCGTCCGAAAAGGAGGTGGTCGAGGATCTGATCCTGGCCGCCATCAAGGACGCGCAGCGCAAGGCCCAGGAAAGGATGCAGTCCGAGATGGCGCGCATCACCCAGGAACTGGGCCTGCCCGCCGACATGAAGCTGCCGTTCTGAATGGCGGCCCTTGAATGACGGGCGGCGACGACATCCAGGCGCTTGTCGGGCTGATGGCGCGGCTGCCGGGGCTTGGGCCTCGGTCCGCGCGGCGCATCGTGCTGCATCTGATCCGCAAGCGCAGCGGGCAGATGTCGCAACTGGCCGGGCTGCTGGACCGGGTGGCCGTCGCATCCCGCGAATGCGTCACCTGCGGCAACATCACCGACCGCGACGAATGCGCGATCTGCACCGACCCGGCCCGCGCCACGGGGGAGATCTGCGTGGTGCAGGACGTGGCCGACCTGTGGGCGATGGAACGCGGCCGGGCCTTCGGCGGGCGCTATCACGTTCTGGGCGGCACGTTGTCGGCCCTGGACGAGATCGGTCCCGACGACCTGGGCATCCCCGCCCTGATCGACCGGGTGGACCGCGAAAAGATCCGCGAGGTGATTTTGGCCCTGAACGCCACCGTGGACGGCCAGACGACCGCGCATTACATCGCCGACGCCTTGGCCGAGTCCGGGGCGACCGTGACCGGGCTGGCTCAGGGCGTGCCGATCGGGGGCGAACTGGACTACCTCGACGACGGCACGATCAGCGCGGCTCTGCGGGCGCGGCGGCGGTTGTAGGGCAAAATCCGACCGGCAAAGGCCGTCGTCTTCCCCAGCACGCGACGCATCCACCTGAACCGCCGGCCCCCGGAGGCCCGGCCAGCGCCCGCACCGCCCCCAAGACGGGCGCTGGCCTTCCGAGGTCGGGGGCCGGCACGGTCTTTGGGGGCAGTGTCGCGCAAAGGGCGGGGAAACGCGGTGCGTTTCCTGATCCCGCCCGGTCAACGGCGGCTACGCCTCGGCCAGTTCCCCCGCCAGCGCCTTTTCGATCAGCGCCCGAGTCTCGTCGATGCCATAAAGCGCGATGAACCCGCCGAAGCGCGGCCCCTGGTCGGCGCCCAGCAGCACCTGATAAAGCGCGGCGAACCAGTCGCGCAGCGGCTCGAAGCCGTGGTCCTTGCCGATGGCGAAGACCATGGATTGCAGCGCCTCGGGGTCGGCGGGCTGGTCCCAGGCGGCAAGCCGCCCGGCCAGATCCTCCATGGCGCGGCGTTCGACCTCGGTGGGCTGGCGGAACTGGCGGGTGGGCGCCACGAAATCGGTGAAATAGCGCACGGCGAATCCCGCCGCCCGGTCCAGGCCCGGATGCGTCTCGGGGCTGGCTTCGGGCGCATAGCGGCGGATGAAGCCCCACAAGCCTTCCTTGTCCTTGGCCCCCGC
Organism: Paracoccus angustae; assembly: GCF_042648745.1. NCBI lineage: Bacteria > Pseudomonadati > Pseudomonadota > Alphaproteobacteria > Rhodobacterales > Paracoccaceae > Paracoccus > Paracoccus angustae. The sequence continues at coordinate 144,865 of NZ_JBHRXY010000005.1, read as the reverse complement.
GACCGAGGCCAGGTTCAGCAGCATCTGGAACGGCACCACCATGTCGGACGCGGGCACGTCGCCGCCGTGGATGTGCCAGACCGGGTTCGCCAGCTGCTGATCGAGCGTCTGGTCGGGATAGGCGCGCAGCTGCTGGTGATATTCATCGACGGCCTTGGGGATCACGTCGAAATACATCCGCTTGGCGGTTTTTGGCTTCTGGTACATGAAATAGGACAGGCTTTCGGTGGCCGCATAGGTCAGCCATTCGTCAATGGACAAGCCGTTGCCCTTGGACTTGCTGATCTTCTGGCCGTGCTGGTCCAGAAACAGCTCATAGGTGAAATGCTCGGGCGCGCGGCCGCCCAGGATCCGGCAGATGCCGTCGTAGATCGGCGTGTTGGTGGAATGGTCCTTGCCGTACATCTCGAAGTCCACGTCCAGCGCGGCCCAGCGGGCGCCGAAATCGGGCTTCCATTGCAGCTTCACCTGCCCGCCCGTGACCGGCAAGGTCAGTTCCTGCCCGTCCTCGTCGTCGAAGGTGATCGTGCCGTTCTTCGCGTCCACATGCTTGATCGGGACATACAGAACCTTGCCGGTCTTGGGGCTGATCGGCAGGAAGCACGAATAGGTCTGCTGGCGCTCCTCGCGCAAGCTGGCCAGCATCACCTCCATGATCGCGTCATAACGTTCGGCGGCAAGCCTCAGCGTGTCGTCGAACCGGCCCGACCTGTAGAACTCGGTCGCGCTGATGAATTCGTATTCGAACCCGAAGGTGTCCAGAAAGCGGCGCAGCATGGCGTTGTTGTGGTCGCCGAAGCTGTCGTGTTCGCCGAAGGGGTCGGGCACCGTGGTCAGCGGCTCCTGCAAATGCTGGCGCAGCATGTCCTGGTTCGGGACATTCTCTGGCACCTTGCGCATTCCGTCCATGTCGTCGGAAAAGCAGAACAGGCGCGTCGGGATGTCGCTGATGATCTCGAACGCTCGGCGGATCATCGTGGTGCGCGCCACCTCTCCGAAAGTCCCGATATGCGGCAGGCCCGAGGGGCCATAGCCCGTCTCGAACAGGACATAGCCCTTGTCGGGATCCTTCTTTTCATAGCGTTTCAGCACCCGGCGCGCCTCTTCGAACGGCCAGGCCTTCGATTGCATCGCGGCGTCGCGCAGGGTGGTCATCGCGTCATCTCCTGTTTGGAACCCCGACGCCTTATTGAAAGGGCGCCCGATCGTCAATAATTTGCGCCGGACACCGGTTGCCAAGGGACAAGACATGACCATCGACCTGCCCTCGTTCTCGCCCTGCGATGCCTTGGTGGCGGTGATGGTGGCCGTGCTGGCGTCGGACCAGACTTACCGCACGTCGGAACTGGTGGCGATCCAGCGGAACGTGGACCATGCGCCGGTCTTTGCGGAATACGACGAGGACCGGATCCGGGCGGTCAGCCAGACGGTGATGACCCTGTTCGAGCATGAGGACGGGATCGACGCCTTGTTCGGCCTGGTGCGCGACGCGCTGCCTGAAAAGCTGTACGAAACGGCCTATGCCCTGGCCTGCGACGTGGGCGCCGCGGACGGGCGGCTTTACGAGAACGAAGTGGCGATGCTGGCCGAGATCCGGCACCAGCTGAACATCCCCCGCCTGCACGCCGCAGCCATCGAGCTGTCGGCCCAGGTGCGCCACCGGGTGCTGTAGTCAGGACCAGATCGCCAGGATGTCGCGCTGAAGCTGCTTGGCCTCGCGCGTCCAGGACAGCACGCCTGCGGGCAGTTCCTGCCCCGCCGTCGCCGCCTGCCGCGAAGGGCGGGCGGCCAGGATCGCGAAGGCCGACCGGCTGCCGTCCGGCCGGGACAGATAGCCCGCCAGGTTCGACACGAAGTTCAGCGTCCCGGTTTTGGCCCGGATCCGCCCGGCCCCAGCGGGGTCGCGACCCAGATCCTCGTCCAGCGGATCCGGCTTCAGCAGGTCGGGCAGGCCCGCCGCAAGCCCCGGCCCCGCCAGCAGCCGCGCCATGCCCTGCGCCGTCACGCGGCTGACGGGCGACAGGCCGGAATGATCGGCCAGCACGAAGTCCCTGCCCTGGCCCTGTTCCGTCAGCCACGCCATCATCGCGCGGGCCGAACCCGCCGGTTCCGCCGCGCCGCTGGCGTGAAGGCCCACGACCTCGGCCGTCAGGTTGGTCGAGAAATGCAGCATCCCGCGCAGGATCTCCTCCAAGGGCGGGCTGGCGTGGGCGGCGGCCACCTCGCCCGGGGGCAGGTCGTCGACCACTTCGGGCGCGGGCAGCACCAGCCCCTTGGCCCGGCACAGCGTCTGGAACACGTCGCCCGCATAGAGTTCCGGCTTGCGGACGGGCAGCCAGCGGCTGCCGGGGCGGGCGATGGCGCCGCGCGACAGGGTCCAGCGTTCCCGGCCGTCGTCCTCGCGCCAGGAAAACAGGTCCGGTCCGTCGCCCGCCGTTGCGGTGATCGAATAGGCGCGGGGGGAATGGCTTGCCGCCCGCGCCTCCAGCGACATCCGCGAGCCGCCCTGCCGCCAGTCCAGATGCACGCGGTTGAAGTTCAGCATCATCCCCGACAGCGCGGGGTTGTAGGCTAGGTGGTCGGCCTGCGCGGGCGCGATCTCCTCGATCCGCGGCAGGGCGCCGCCCCACACGGCAAAGCGCGCGGGCGCGGGCAGCCCGGTCGCGGCGAGGTCGGCGGCCAGCCGGGCAAGATCGTCGGTGGACAGCACGGGATCGCCTCCGCCTGCGAGAACCAGGGTGTCGCCCGCGCGGATGACGCGGGTGGCGAAGCTCCGGCTGCGGCCCAGTTTCGCCAGGGCATACAGCGCCGTCACCGTTTTCAGCGTGCTGGCGGGCATCATCGGGGCGGCGGCCAGCGCGGCATCCGCCAGACCGTCGCCCGGCAGGTCGGTGCGCGCATAGGCGACGACGCCGGGCAGACCGGCCGTGGCGACCAGGGGACCGGCCGGAAAGGCCGGCTTGGCGGGCGGGCGGCCCCAGGCCGGTGCCGCCGGCAGCGCGGCAAGGCCCGCCAGAAGGCTGCGCCGCCGCATCATCGCCCGGCCCTCAGCGCGGTCGAGGAGGCGCGCGACATCGGCAGGTTGACCAGCACCCAGGCAGGCGGCTTGCGCAGGGCCAGCGTGCCGGCCTGCGACAGCGGCAGGCGGGCGCCGGTCATGACCTGTGCGGCCCTGGTATGGCGGGCCGCGGTCCGGGATCCGGGCCGGGCCAGCACGCCGATGGGGACGGTGGCGGCGATCTCTTTCCAGCGGTCCCAGCGGTGGAACTGGACCAGGTTGTCCGATCCCATCAGCCAGACGAAGCGCGCGCCGGGATAAAGCCGCCTCAGCGCGGCAAGGGTGTCCGCCGTCATGCGCGTGCCAAGGCGGCTTTCGATGTCGGTCACGACGATGCGGGGATCGGTCAGAAGCCGGCGGGCATGGGCCAGCCGCTGCGCCATCGGCGCGGGCCCCCGCGTCTTCAAGGGATTGCCGGGCGACACGAGCCACCAGACGCGGTCCAGCCCGAACTGGCGCATCGCGGCCTCGGTGATGGCGACGTGGCCTTCGTGCGCCGGATCGAAGGATCCGCCCAGCAGGCCGATGCGCATCCCCGGCGCCGCCACGGGAAGTCCCGCCCGGATCAAAGCGTGATGGCCGAGATCAGCCTGCCGTAATCGGCCTCGCCTTCATGGGTGGCGCGGCGATAGCTGAAGAACTTGGCCGGATCGGAATAGGTGCAATGGCCGGACCATTCGGCCTCCACGCCGGCATCTCGCAGACGCTCTAGGCCAAAGGAAGGCAGGTCGAACATCGGCCGTCCGTTGGGACCGCCGCTGAAAAAGCGGCCGTGGCGGGGGTCTTCGGCCAGAAAGCTGTCCATGAAATCAGGACCGACCTCGTAGGCGCGCTGGCTGATGGTGGGACCGATCACGGCGCGGATCCGGGCCGCGCCAAGGGCGCGCATGGCATCGACCGTGGCCTCGATGATGCCGTCCAGCGCGCCGCGCCAGCCCGCGTGGCAGGCGCCGATCACGCCCGCATCCGCATCGGCCAGAAGGATCGGCTGGCAATCGGCGGTCAGCACCGCCAGGGCCACGCCGCGGCGGGCGGTGACGATGCCGTCGGCCTCGGTGTTGGCGATCACGGGAATGTCGTGGGCGTCCGTCAGCGTGATCACATCGGCGGAATGGACCTGCTTCACGGTCGCCAGCGCCTCGGCGGGGACGCCCATGGCGGTGGCGACACGGGCGCGGTTCAGGGCCACCATATCGGTCTGGTCGGTCGACCGGCGGCCGCAGTTCAACCCCGAGAACAGCCCCGAGGACGCGCCGCCCTTGCGGGTGAAGAACCCGTGGTTCACATCGCACAGCAGGGGGTAGGTCAGGATCTCAAGCGTGGTCTGCATGAAGCCTCAGCGCGTCAAATCCGGGCACCGGGGGCGCCCCTTTCGGCCAGATCGCCATGGCCTTGAACAGGTGACCCATTTCGTCCGGGTGGGTCAAGCGCCGAAGCGCCGCCGTTGCGGTGGCGTCTCCGGCGGCGGTCAGCCGTTCGGCCCGCTGCGCCGCCCCCAGCGACAGCAGCCAGTCGCCCTGGCGGATCGGGCGGGAGGCGACGGCGCCGGCCCGGACCGCGGCGGCGGCCAAGGGCGCGAAATCGACATGGGCGGTCAGGTCGGCCTCGCCCGGGCGGGCCAGCGGGTCTTCCGGGGCGTGGTCGCGCAGGGCTTGAAAGGTGTCGCCATAGCCGTTCCAGCCGCCGTAATCGACCAGGATCGCCGCCCCGCCATGCGCGGCGATGCGGCGGGCGATGGCCTCCACGATAGCCGGGGCGGCGGGACATTCCTCGACAACATCGCCGGGCCGGCCGCTGCGCGGCACCTGGACCACGGGACCAAGACCGAAACGCAACCCGTCGTCCGACAGGCCGACCATGCGTTCGGCCCAGCCGGCCTCGGTGCGCTGATACTGCCGGATCGGCAGGGCATCGAAGAACTCGTTCGCGATCAGGAACAACGGCTTGTCCGGCAGTTCCTCGACGCTGTCGAGATGCGCGGCCGGGCCCAGCCGGTTCCGCTGGATCCGGCGCAGATGGGGGGACGCTTCGATCAGCGCGACCCGGGCTGCCTCGGCCATGCCCGGCACCAGGCGGATGGCGCGCAGCATGTCGGCCATCAGCGTGCCGCGCCCCGGCCCCGGCTCGGCCAGGGTAAAGGGCGCGGGGCGGCCCTGGTCCATCCAGGCCTGCGCCAGGGCCAAGCCGCACAGTTCCCCGAACATCTGGTGGATTTCCGGGGCGGTGGTGAAATCGCCCTTCGCGCCGAAGGGATCGCGCGTGGCATAATAGCCAAAGCGCGGATGCAGCAGGCAGATCTCCATGTAGTCCGCCAGCGTGATCGGCCCCGCCGCCCGGATGCGCGCCGCGATGATGTCGGCCAGCGGCGTCATGCGGCGGCAGCCACCGCCGGGCGGCGCCAGGCGCGAAGAACCAGGGCCAGCCCGATCAGCACCATGGGAAGGGACAGCACCTGCCCCATGGTCAGGCCGATCACCGGCCCGCCGATCACGTGGCCCAGGGGATTGCCGGGCGTGATGAACTGCGCGTCGGCCACGCGGAACAGTTCCACGAACATCCGCGCCAGACCGTATCCGGCCAGAAAGACCCCAAAGGCCAGGCCCGGCCGCCGCAGGCCGCCGCCCCGAACCAGGGCCAGCAGGATCAGGCCAAGCAGCAGCCCCTCCAGCCCCGCCTCGTAAAGCTGGCTGGGGTGGCGGGCGCAGGGGCCGGTGACGCCGGGACAGGCCTGCGCGGCCTCGCCCGGAAAGATCACGCCCCAGGGCAGGTCTGTGGGGCGGCCCCACAGTTCGGCATTGATGAAATTGGCGATGCGGCCGAAGAAGATGCCGATGGGCGCGACAACCGCCATCGCATCCGCAAGTCGCAAGGGGGGGATGGCGTTCGCGCGGCAGAACAGCCATGCGGCGACGATCACGCCCGCGAAACCGCCATGAAAGCTCATCCCGCCCTGCCAGACCTTGATGATCTCGGCCGGGTTGGCCAGGTAGAATCCCGGCTCGTAGAACAGCACGAAGCCCAGCCGGCCGCCCAGGATCACCCCCAGGATCACCCAGGTCAGCAGGTCGTCCACGCGGTCGGCCGCCATCGGCGCGCGGTCGCCCCACAGGCGGTCCCGGCGCATCATCGCCACGATGATGCGCCAGCCGATCAGCAGCCCCGCCAGATAGGCCAGCGCATACCAGCGCAGCGACAGCGTCAGGCCGCCCAGCTGAATGGTGAAGATTTCGGGGGCGATGGGCGGAAAGGGGATCATGGGGCCTCGGGGCGTTTGCGCGGCGCACGCTAGTCGGCGCGGGCGCGGTGTCAACGGGGGCGTCCGGGTCCGCGATTGTGCAATCGCGGCATCGACCGCATTGAACCCCCGCGCCGCACGGCCCATATAGACGGGCAAGCACGTATCGGGGGCAAAGGCCAAATGACCACGCAAAACAAGTTCTTTGACGACATCTCGAAGCTGATGACCAATGCCATGGGCGTGGCCCACGGCGCCAAGGCCGAGGCCGAAACCGCCATGAAGGGCTGGATCGACCGCTGGCTGGCCGATCGCGACTTCGTGACCCGAGAGGAATTCGAGGCCGTGCGCGAAATGGCCATCAAGGCCCGCACCGAGAACGCCGAGCTGAAGGCCCGGCTGGACGCGATGGAGGCGGGCCGTCAGGGCTGAACGCGGTCGCGCAGCGCGCCGGAACGGTCGTAAAGCAGAACCTCGCCCGCATCGGTCACGACCGCGATCCAGTCGCGGGCGAAGGTCACGGCCTCGGCCCGGGCGCCGTCGGGCAGCGTGATCGCATCCGGCAGGTCGGGCAACACCGGCTGCCCAAGCCGCACCCACAGCAGCGCGACGATGGCGATCATGCCAAGGCCCATCACCAGCGCCAGCCCCGTTACCAGCCAGCGCAGCAGCCGCAGCTCTGGCACCGCTTTCGCCGCCGTTTTCCAGTCGCTATCATCCTTGTCCATGTCGAACCTTGTTGTCACCATTCCACCCAATCCGCCCGAGCGGCTTGATAAGGCGCTTGCCCTGGCGGTGCCAGAGGCGGCGGCCCTGTCGCGGTCGCGGCTGGCCCGGCTGATCGCCGACGGCGCAGTCAGCGGCCCCGACGGCGTGGTTCGCGACGGCAAAGCCCGCGTGGCCGAGGGGCAGGATTACCTGATCCACGTCCCCGACCCCGACCCCGTGGAAACCCGGCCCGAGGCGATCCCGCTGGTCATCGCCTTCGAGGACGACGACCTGATCGTCATCGACAAGCCCGCAGGCATGGTCGTCCACCCTGCCCCCGGTTCGCCCAGCGGAACGCTGGTCAATGCGCTGCTGGCCCATTGCGGCGACACGCTGTCGGGGATCGGCGGCGAAAAGCGCCCCGGCATCGTGCATCGGATCGACAAGGACACCTCGGGCCTGCTGGTGGTCGCGAAATCCGACCGCGCCCATCACGGCCTTGCCGCGCAGTTCGAATCGCACACGGCGCAGCGCCGCTATCTGGCGCTGGCCCATGGGGTGATCGACGGGGCGGATCCCCGCCTGCGCGGCACGCCCGGCGTCAGCTTCGAGGACGGGGCGGTGCTGAAGATCACCTCGCGCCTGACCCGCCATGCCACGGACCGGCAACGGCAGGCGGTCTATTTCGACAAGGGCCGCCATGCGGTGACGCGGGCGCGGATGCTGGAAGGCTTCGGAACCCCGCCGGCGGCCATGCTGGTCGAGTGCCGCCTGGAAACCGGGCGGACGCACCAGATCCGCGTCCACATGGCCCATGCGGGCCTGGGGCTGATCGGCGATCCGGTCTACGGCGGGGCGCGGCGCGCCTCGGTCAAGGCGCTTGGCGCGGCGGCGGCCGGGGCGGTCGCGGGTTTTCCCCGGCAGGCGCTTCACGCGGCGCATCTTGGCTTTGACCACCCCGTGACGGGCCGGCCCCTGTTCTTCGACAGCCCGCTGCCCGCCGACATGCAGGCGCTGCTGGAGGCGCTGCGGGCCGCCACATGACGACATCGTGAAGGCGCCGCGCTGTCGCGTTCAGGTTTTATGCACAGAGTATCCTCCAAACCCCCGTCGAGGTCGCCGGAACCTCACGCGCGCAGGTCGCGTTCCCCGGGCATATGCGAAAGGCCAGCACCATGGCGAGTTACGGAAACCTTCCCGCCCCCAGTCCCGAACAGGGCCTGAACCGCTATCTGCAAGAGATCCGCAAGTTCCCCCTGCTGGAACCCGAGGAGGAATACATGCTGGCCAAGGCCTGGGCCGACCACCAGGACAGCGAGGCCGCGCACAAGCTGGTCACCTCTCACCTGCGGCTGGCCGCGAAGATCGCCATGGGCTATCGCGGATACGGCCTGCCCCAGGCCGAGGTGATTTCCGAAGCCAATGTCGGCCTGATGCAGGCGGTCAAGCGGTTCGACCCGGAAAAGGGTTTCCGCCTTGCGACCTATGCGATGTGGTGGATCCGCGCCTCGATCCAGGAATACATCCTGCGGTCCTGGTCGCTGGTGAAGATGGGCACGACCAGTGCGCAGAAGAAGCTGTTCTTCAACCTTCGCAAGGCCAAGTCCCGCATCGGCGCGCTGGAGGAAGGCGACCTTCGCCCCGAGAACGTCGCCCTGATCGCCAACGACCTGAACGTGACCGAGCAGGAGGTGATCGAGATGAACCGCCGCCTGTCGGGCGGCGACGCATCCCTGAATGCGACGGTCGGCTCGGGCGAGGGGGAGTCGACCTCGCAATGGCAGGACTGGCTCGAGGACGAGGACGCCAACCAGGCCGAGGCCTTCGCGGAATCCGAGGAACTGGACACCCGGCGGCAGATGCTGATGCAGGCCATGGACGTGCTGAACGAGCGCGAAAAGGACATCCTGATCGAACGCCGGCTGCGCGACGATCCCCTGACGCTTGAGGATCTCTCGGCGCGCTACGACGTGTCGCGCGAACGGATCCGCCAGATCGAGGTCCGCGCCTTAGAGAAGTTGCAGGACCGGATGCGGGTGCTGGCTCGCGAAAAGGGGATGCGGGTGCCCGAAGGGGCGGTCTGACCTGTCTTGGCGGGCGCAATTGACCTGCCATTGCCGCGCGCTATGGTCGGCGAAACGAAGGCAGACCGGACCCGATGACCGCGCTCACCAAATTTCAACGGCTCGAAGCCCAGGGGTCGTGGCGCGCGGCCCCCGGGGCGCCCTTGCGCGAGGTCATCGTATCCCTGGGAGAGGCCACGCTGGTGCTGTCCGATCCCCGCACCGACCGGCCGCTGTCGCATTGGTCCCTGCCGGCGGTCATGCAGTTGAACCCCGGCGCCTTGCCCGCCCTGTATGCCCCGGGGGCAGACGGAACGGATGAAACGGTCGCCATCGACGATCCCCTGATGATCGACGCGATTTCCCGGGTTCAGGGGGCCGTGGCCAGCCATCGCGCCCATTCCGGCCGGTTGCGCGGCGTGCTGGTTGTCCTGGCGGTCCTTGCGGTTCTGGGCGGCCTGGCCTTCTGGCTGCCCGGGGCGCTGGTGGCCCATGCGGCGCGCATCGCGCCTCCGGCGCAGGCGCGAGACATCGGCACGGCCATCCTGGCCGATCTGGAAACAAGCGCGGGCAAGGTCTGCGCCCGCGAATCCGGCCAGGCGGTGCTGGATCACCTGGCGCCCCACCTGCTGGACCCTGGCGCCATCATCCGTGTCGTTCCCGGACCCTTGGGCGGCGCGCGCCGCTTGCCGGGCGATCTGTATGTCATCGGCAGCGACCTGCTGCGCGCCGCCCCTGGCCCCGAGGCCGCCGCTGCGCATCTGGTCTCCGCCCGGCTGGCAACGGCAGAGCCGGACCTGAAGGCGGCCGCGATGCGCCATGCGGGCCTCGGGGCCTCGCTGCGGCTGATGACGCTGGGCCACCTGCCGCGCGACGCCATGGCGGGATTCGGCGACGCGCTGCTGCTGCAACCCGCGCCCCGGCCCGCGGATGCAGACCTGCTGCGGGCCTTGAGCGAACGCGGCATTCCCGCCGAGCCCTATGCCCGCTCCATCGACCCCACCGGCCAGACCGTCCTGCCCCTGATCGAGGGCGATCCGTTCCGCACCGCGCCCCCTGCCCGTCCGCTGCTGACGGACGAACAATGGCTTGCCTTGCAACAGATCTGCGCGGGCTGAGGGCCTTCCGGTCGTTTTCGCCGTTGCACGCCCGCATCAGTGCGGTTATGCACGGCCCCAGGCACCCGTAGCTCAGCTGGATAGAGCGCTGCCCTCCGAAGGCGGATGTCAAGTCCGGCAATGTGAACGAGTGAGTAAAAAAGTAGAAGTAAAACAGTAACTTGCGGGCTTCGATTTTTGGGGTTAACACTCGCTCGAAAACCGCGTAAGCACTGCGTAAGCAGTAGGCACCCATAGCTCAGCTGGATAGAGCGCCACCCTCCGAAGGTGGAGGCCTCAGGTTCGAATCCTGATGGGTGCGCCATTTCAGAACAGAACTCTGAACGCCGAACGCCGCCGTTTCTACGCTAGAAGCGGCGACCAGCGTTCGTAGCAATTCCAACTTCGATCCCATGATGCGAACCTCGTCGTCGGCAACCTCGACGCGCTGCGCAAGCGCGCGCAGGTGGTCGCGGCGATAGCCGCCATCGTCGAGGCGTATGCGTTCGCGAGCCTTGCGGGCGAATCCCTTGAGCATGTCATGGGTGACGCCCTGATTACCTGAACTGTCGAGAGCAAGCTGCGTGCGCTCCGCGTCGGCGGCGGCTTGATCCCGCATCGCCTTGAGGCTCGCCATGCGCTCTTTCGCCATGGCGTCGTCCTTATCGACCATGCCGGCTTCGATGGCGTCAAAGAGCCGGCCGAGCCGTTGGTCTGTTTCCGTGATTCGCCTGTGAAGCTCGGCCAGATGCTCTCGGCGGCGCTCGGTGCGCTCCTGCCTGCGGTCGATGACGCTGGCGAGGATGGTTTCCAGCCGCTTGGGCTGGAGCAGCCGATCCCCGATATGATCGGCGACAAGGTGGTCGAGCTTGTCCATCGGGATCGTGCGGCCTTTGCAGCCGGTCTTGCCCTGCCGTGCCTTGGTCGAGCAGGTGTAATATCGGTAGGTCGCGCCCGTGCTGCCTTGGCCGGTGCGAAGCGTCATCGCGCCCCCGCATTTGGCGCAGAAGCAGATGCCGGTGAGCAGCGTCGGGCCGCTGGAGACGCGGGCCGGCGTCACCATGGGGTTGCGGGATTTCAGGCGGGCTTGCACCGCATCGTAAACCTCGCGCTCGATCAGGGGCGGCACCGCCATGATGGCGACTTCGCTCTCCGGCTTCTTCTCCCGGTCCTTGTGCGAGCGCGTGTTGAACCTGTGCTCGCCGATATAGGTGGTGCGGGTCAGGATGGCGTGGATTTGCGCCAGTCCCCAACGCCCGCCGTCGCGGGTGAAGAAACGGCGCTCGTTGAGATAGGTGGCGATGGCCTTGACGCCCATTGCCCCGGACGTGCCATCACCTTCAAGGAACAGGCGATAGATCAGCCGCACGGTGTCGGCGTGCAGCGGGTCGATCTCCAGCTTCTTCTTGGTCTTTGATCCGCGCTGCTCGGCCGCGACGATGCGATAGCCGATGGGTGGCCGTGCGCCGTTCCAGAAGCCTTGCCGGGCGTTCTCGTTCATGGCGCGCAGGACGTGCTTGGCGTTTTCCTTCGACTGATATTCGTCGAACAGCGCCATGATCTGCCGCATCATCTGGTGCATCGGATCGTCGCCCATCTCCTGCGTGATGGACACCAGCTTGACGCCGTTCTTCGCCAGCTTCCTGACGTAGAACTCCATCTCGAAGTGATCGCGGAAGAACCGGCTGAACGAATGGACCACAACAATATCGAAGGGCGCGGGCTTGGACGTGCCCGCCTCGATCATGCGCTGGAACTCGGGGCGCTTGTCATTGGTGGCCGTCGCGCCCGGTTCAACATAAGTCTCAACGAGCTGATAGCCGCGTTGCTCGCAATAGGCTTCGCCCTGCCGCTTCTGATCGGGAATGGAAATGTCATGCTCGGCCTGCCGGGCAGTCGAGACGCGCAGGTAGAGGGCGGCGCGGGCGGTAACGGTTGGGCTGTGCATATTCATGGCCGGTCTCCCATAGCCTTCTTCGCCTTGGGGCGGTCGATCAGGGGCAACGCCAGCTCCACCCGATCATGGACCACCTTGGGCGCAAGCTTGCGCCCATGCCCCGGCTCAAGCCGCACAAGGCCGTAGCTCTCCATCGTTTTGAGGGTGCGTGACAGATTGGAACCGGCCCGGCCGGTGATTTCCGCCAATTCTTCCAGCGATGCCGGGGCTTTCTCGGCGATGACGCGAAGCAACTCGCGGTTCCCTGCCGACAGCACCTTGGCGAAGGATTCGGTCGAGGTGAACCACACCTTCGGATCGCCGGGCGCGGGCTTTTCCTCACCGCGCGCGATCCGCATGGTGCGGGCCTTCATTTCTTCATAGTCGGCAATCCCGACTTTCAATGTGGTCATAGGGCACCTCGCTCCTTCAACACCGCGTCCACCGCCTGCCAGAAATCGGCCAGCAGCGTGGCCGCGTCCTCGTAGGCATAGGGCTTCACGGTCTGGAAGCGGTGCCGATGGTCCATCGGCTCGCCGCGTCTGCCTCGGCCGACCGGATGGGCATTATCGAAGCCAACCAGCCGTTCGCCCGAAGGCCCGTGAAGCGTGAGCGAGTAATCGAGGCCATGCGGCTTTTCCGGCGATGCCGGAACGCGGGTGACGACGAACTTCACCCAATAGCCGCCCTCGGGATCGACAAAAAGCATCTGTCCATCAAGGTCCAGAAGCGTGTCGAGGCCCGGATCACGATGCCCGCTCACATCTTTTTCCTATCAGTATGTGATAGGAATTGCAAGCCATCATCCGGCTTTTTCGGGTTCAGGAGTTCGTCGAACACATCGCCGAACCAACGCTCGAACACGTCGATCTCGGCCTCGGTGACGGGAATATCCTCCGGCCAATCGTCGGTGACGCGCATCCTTTGTCCGTCCGGGCCTAGAAGCGGCGTGTTGCCGGCTCGCGTCCGGCCGTCCGGCGTGGGATCGTCAGCGTAGTCGAAAAGATCGTCGGGAAGTGGCGCGGGGATCGACTGTCGCGGTCGCCCCTTGCGGGCGCGGCGGCGCTCTGCGCACATGGAATCCTCCTTGGTTCTGGTGGATTCCGGGGCGCTCAACGCCCCGGAATTAAGCGAACCATGGAGGGCAACCGGCGACCTGTAGCGTGCCGCATTTGCGTTGATGCGCTGGCGGCACCCCTGCCGGGATGGGACTTAACTTGCGGCTCGCCGGGCCTTGGCGAACCCCCGATCCGTGGCCATGAACCGATCAAGCATCGGCACGATCAGCTTCATGGGATCGGTGACAGGCTGGCCGCTCTCGCGGGCCAGAACCTCGGCATAGTCGATCAGATCGCGGTGAAGCGGAGCAGGAAGCTCCACCGTCACCTTCACGGGCTTGTCGTCGGGCAGCGGGCCGAGTTTCAGCTTGGCCATGGTCAACCTCCTGCCGGCTCGAATACAAGGTCGCGGGTGACGATGATCCTGACCGGGAAGCCGGGGCGGATGGTGAGCGTGGGCACGACCTGCAACTGGCGCTGGACGATCTGCTGGCCGGCCTGATTGGCGGTATCCTGCGCGCCGTCGCGGATGGCGCGGATCAGCCGGTCCTCGTCGCTGGTCGCCAGCTCCGAGCCGACCGCGAGCAGCGTGGACAGCCCTGCGGCCTTCATCAGATCCCACAAGTGATAATCGACACCATCCTCAAGCCCGGCATAGCCCGATGCGTCCGCGCCCGGCAGCCGCTCCAGAACGATAGAGCGGCCGCCCGGCAGGATCAGGCGGTTCCAGACCAGCAACACGCGGCGCTGGCCGAAGGTAACGCCGTCATCATACTGGCCGATGATGCGGGTGCCCTGCGGGATCAGTAGCAGCGAGCCGGTGGGACTGTCATAGACGTTCTCCGTCACCTGCGCGGTGATCTGGCCCGGAAGGTCGGAACGGATGCCGGTGATGAGCGCGGCCGGGATCACGGCCCCGGCCTGAAGGATGTAGGGCGAGGCCGGCGGCGCGACGCGATCCGGCGCGACCGTCTGCCGGTCCACGGGTCCATTGAGGAAAGCTGCGTGTCGGTCCTGTGTCGCGGGCTGTCCACCAAGGCCGAGACCGGCAAGGCCGGGCATGGCCGTTCCTGCTGGCGCTCCCGTGCGCGGCCCGGACTGGAAGAACACGGTGCTTAAGCGTGCGGCTTCTTCCTCGGCGCGGCGGCGCTGTTCCTCGGGATCGACGGCGGGCGTCGTCATGACGGGGGGCGCGACCGGCTGCCCCCTGTTCTGCGCATCGAGGATCGGACGGCCGAGGTCGCCGGGCAATGCCGGCCCCAGGACAGGGCCGGTGTAGTCGCGCGGCAAGCCGGACAAGCCGTCCGCCGTGGGGCGGTTCTCGGTCGAATAGAGTTCGTCGCCGCCCGGTCCTGCATCGCGGGTCTGGAGCGCGTAAATCAGCGCCCCGCCGATGCCGAGCAGCGCGACGCCTCCGACGCCTGCCAGCATCTTGCGCGACAGGCGCGTAACACGGGGCGGCTCGGCGCGCAGCCGCATGGGCGCGGTGGTGTCGGTGATGGTGTTGTCTGTCATGACGGGGTGTCTCCGGTCGCGCTGGCGGGCTGCGCGGCGGCGGCCTGCGTCGGGTTGGTGCGGACGATCCTGACGACCTGCTGGCGATTGCCGCTGCCAAGGCGCAGTTCGGCAGCGCCGAACAGGCGATCCACGATCAGGACGTTCTGATGGATACGGGAATTGACGATCTGCTGCTCGCCATCGGAGCCGAGCACGAAGATCGGCGGCATCTCGCCCTGCACGATGCCGGCCGGGAAGACGACATAGACGCGCCTGCCATCGTCGAAGACGGAAACCGGCCGCCATGGCGGGCTGTCGCCCTGCACCTGCAAGGCGTAGCGATAGTTCCGCGCCGCCTCGGCCGGAATGACCGGCGCGGCGGGAACGGTCTGGCGCTGGCCTGCCGGCGGTGTGGGATAGGCCCATGCGACGGCGGGCATGTAGAGCGATTCCCGCGCGCGCAGCTCGATCATGTAGGTGCGCCGGTCGGTGGTGACGACAAGGTTGGTGGAAATGTCCGGCCGCGTCGGCTTCACGAGGATATGGACGCGGCGGTTTGCACCGCTGCCGCTCTCGGTGTCGCCGATGATCCATCGGGCGGTGTCGCCGGCCGCGATCGGCCCCGCGCCTGTCAGGCTTTCGCCCGGCTCCAGCGCAATGGTCGTGATCTGTCCGACTGCGGCATAGACCTGATAGAGCGCGCCTTCCGACCACGGATATATCTGGATCGCGTTGTAGTAGCCTTCCCGGCGCGGCTCGACTCGGGCGGCGGCATTGGCGTTCTCGACGCGGCCGGTCGGCGTGCCTGCGGCGGTGCCGCCGCGCGCCACGGTCCATGCGGGCGGGACATGCAGCGGCCGGGGCGTGTTGTCGGTCGCCGCCGCCTGCACGGTCGGGAGCGGCGGCACGCTGGCGTCGTAGCTGAATTGTGGCGTCCGGTTGGTGGCGCAGCCTGCGAGCATGGTGGCCGAAAGCAGCACGGCCGCGATTGCCGGGGTGCGGGTGATCGTTCTCATTGGCTCATCTCCCGCGACCACGAAATTGCATTGACGTAGATGCCGAGCGGATTGGCGCGCAGGCGCTCGGCGTCGCGCGGGGTCTGGATGACGATGGTCAGGATGGCCGTCCATCGTTCCGTGGTGGAAAGCTGGCCGTTCTCGAAATGGCGTTCCGTCCACGCTACGCGGAAGCTGTTGGGGGATGCCCGGATGACGCTGGACACTTCGACGGCGACCTGCTGGCGGCCGACCTTGGTGAAAGGATCATTGGCGCGGGCATAATCGTTCAATGCCGACGCGCCGCGATCCGTGGTCCATTCATAGGCGCGAAGCCAGTTCTGACGGACAATGATCGCATCGGCCGGAATAGCGCGGACCTGTTCGATGAAGCGGCCGAGATGGAACGCGATCTGCGGATCGGTCGGGCGATAGTCGGCATTGGCGGGCGCGACGGTCTGCGCCTGTCCGAGATTGTCCACCTGCACCACCCACGGCACCACGGTCCCGCGTGCGGACTGCCAGACAAGAGCGGACGCAAAGCCGGCAGACAGGATCAGCGAGCCGAAGGCCATAAGCCGCCAGTTCCGCGCCTGCACGCGGGCCGAGCCGATGCGCTCGTCCCAAACCTGCGCGGCGCGCTGATAAGGCGTCTCGGGTTCCGGCGTCTTGCCGTAATGGGTTGCCGGTCGTTTGAAGATGCTCATGAGCGGTCACTTTCGGAAAGGTTGACGGAGGAACCGGAGCCGTGGCTGTCGCCGGAGCGCACCGCATGGGCGGCCATGGTCGTGCCGTGGTTCACGGCCTGCGAGCGGCGCATCTGCTGCGCCCAAGCGGGAGGGTTGCCAGCCGGGCCGGCCGGCGATGCGACAGGATCGGCGCTCGCGCCGCCGACCGTGCCTGCGCTGGAAGAACCGCCGGTCACGCCAAAGGCCGCGCGTGCGCCATCGGAGAAGCTGGATTTGACGGATTCGCTGGCGCGAGCGGCGGCGCGCTTGAGAGGCGAGATGGCGGCCGAGCCTGCGGCGCGTGCGACACCGCCTAGGCCGGAGGCGACACCGGCCGCGCCGGACTGGCCGAGCGAGCCGACGCTATAGGCTGCGGTCGCCGCGCCCGCGGTGGCCGCACCTCCGCGGACGGCCGCGGCCCCGCCGGACAGGGCGGCGGCACCGCCCTTGGCGGCGAGCATGGTCGCGCCGCCAGCGGCGACGGCTGCGCCTCCAACCGCAAGGCCGGTTCCCACGGCCGCGCCCGCGCCGAGCTGGGGACCGCCCGAAACAATGCCGTTGGCGATACCGGGACCGAAGATGCCGAGGCCGAGCAGCGACAGCGCGGCGAGCACAATCGCCATGGCGTCGTCGATGCTCGGGGTCGCGCCACCGAAACCTGCCGTGAACTGCGAAAACAAGGTGCTGCCGATACCGATGATGACGGCGAGCACCAAAACCTTGATGCCGGAGGACACGACGTTGCCAAGCACGCGCTCGGCCATGAAGGCGGTCTTCCCAAACAGGCCGAAGGGGATCAGCACAAAGCCGGCGAGCGTCACCAGCTTGAACTCGATCAGCGTGACGAAAAGCTGGATGGCGAGGATGAAGAACGCCAGCACCACCAGCGCCCATGCAAACAGGAGGCACGCGATCTGGATGAAGTTCTCGAAAAACGCGATCCAGCCCATCAGGTCGGAAATGGAATCGAGCAGCGGGCGGCCGGCATCGAGGCCGGTCTGTGCCACGCGGCCGGGTCGCATCAGGTCTTCGACGGAAAAGCCGGTCCCCGACGCCATCAGGCCAAGACCGGCGAAGCTCTCGAAGACGATCCGGGCGAGGTTGTTCCAATTGCTGATGATGTAGGCGAAGACGCCGACGAACAGGGTCTTCTTGACCAGCCGCGCGATAATGTCGTCATCCGCGCCCCATGCCCAAAACAGTGCAGCGAGCGTCACGTCGATAACGATCAGGGTGGTGGCGATGAACGCCACCTCGCCGCCGAGCAGGCCAAACCCGCTGTCGATGTAGGAGGTGAAAACCCCGAGGAAATTGTCGATGACGCCCGTATTGCCCATGGTCAGCGCGCCTCGCTGCGGTCACGGCCGAGGAAACGGTCGCGGGATTCTGCCCATGCGGCGAGGCAGTCGGCGTCACTCGCCGCCGCCTCGCCGAGCCGCTGGCAACGGCGCAGGTTCTCGCGGAGCGGGTCAGTCGGCGGCTGTAGGACCGGCGCTGGGGGCGGCGCAGAAGGTTCGTCCTTCCGCGCCATGTCGATTGCGGTTACTGTCAAGGCAATCGCAACGAACACCACGGCCCCGAGCCGGGCCAGCATCTTGCCGTCCATGGCGAGCCTCCCCGTCAGTTGTTGCCGTTGTTGAACATCCGCGCGTTGCCCGGCTGGTAGCCGTTGCCGGGCGTCAGGAACCGCTCGCGCTGGATGCGGCCCTGTTCGGCGGCAGTCGCACGCTCCGCCTCCGTCAGCGCGTCGGCGCGGCCGTTCGCAGAGATGACCGCGATCAGGTCGGAAAGCTGCTGCGATTGAAGCGCGAGAAGCTGGTTGCCGGCCTGCGTAGCCTGCAATGCCCCGGTCGCGCCTTGGCTCTGACCGACAAGCGCCGCCATCTCCGAACGGTTGCTGTCGATGTTGCCGACAGCTCCCGCCTGCACGCGCATGGCGTCCTGCAAGCCGCCGACCGTGTTTTCCCAACGCGAGCGCGCATCCGCGACAAGCTGGGCGTCGGTCGCCGAAAGCGAGACATTTCCATAACGCTGCTGGAAAGCTTGGTCGATCTGCCCGACCTCGAACGCGATGTTCTGCGCTTGGCCGAGAAGCTGTTGCGTGCGCTGGACGTTCTGCTGGAGCGACTGGAGCGAGGAATACGGCAGGCTCGCCAGATTGCGGGACTGATTGATGAGCATCTGCGCCTCGTTCTGGAGCGAGGTGATCTGATTGTTGATCTGCTCCAGCGTCCGGGCAGCCGTGAGGACGTTCTGCGCGTAGTTGGACGGGTCATAGACGATGCGCCCGAAAAGCTGGGCGTGGGCCGGTGCCGCCGCCATCGGCGAAAGCGCGACGGGCACGGCAAGCGCCAACGCGAGGGCCGAAGCCCCGGCGATCTTGGAATAGGTCATGGAAGAATCTCCTGTGTGGGGTGGGTATCGAGCCGGGCCGGCGCGGCGGATTCCGGCCGGTCGGCAAGATTGGTGAGGTTCGGGATCAGGTCGGCCGCCCAATCGACGCCGCGCGCCTGTAGCCATGCGGCGAGGAAGCCGTCGCGGCCGGCCTCAGTGACGATCTGCGTGATGGGCGTCTGGTCGGATTTGGCGGATGCGGCGCAGAGCGCGAGGCCGACTTCCGACAGGCCAAGCTCGAACAGGCGATTGCCCCTGCGGCTTTGGCAATAGTAGTCCCGCTTGGGCATGGCCCGTGCGAGGATTTCGATCTGGCGGTCGTTGAGGCCGAAGCGGCGATAGATGGCCGTGATCTGCGGTTCGATGGCGCGCTCGTTCGGGAGCAAGAGCCGCGTCGGGCAGCTCTCGATGATCGCGGGCGCGATGTTGCTGCCGTCGATGTCGGACAGGCTTTGCGTGGCGAAGACGACGCTGGCGTTCTTCTTGCGCAGCGTTTTCAGCCATTCGCGGAGCTGGCCGGCGAACCCCTCGTCGTCCAGCGCAAGCCAACCCTCGTCGATGATGAGCAGCGTCGGCCGCCCGTCGAGCCGGTCGCCGATGCGATGGAACAGGTAGGACAGGACGGCCGGGGCCGCGCCGGTCCCGACAAGGCCCTCGATCTCGAACGCCTGCACGTCCGCCGATCCCAAATGCTCTGTCTCGGCGTCGAGCAGCCGGCCATAGGCACCGCCGACGCAGAACGGGCGTAGCGCCTGTTTCAGATCGTTGGATTGCAGCAGCACGCTGAGGCCGGTGATGGTGCGTTCCTCGACCGGCGCGGAGGCGAGCGAGGTCAGCGCCGTCCAAAGGTGCTCCTTCACCTCGGGCGTGATGGTCAGCCCCTCGCGCATGAGGATGGCGGCGATCCAGTCCGCCGCCCATGCGCGTTCATAGGTGTCCTGGATGCGGGCAAGCGGCTGGAGCGAGACGGACGCCTCGGCCCCTTCTGTCAGCCCGCCGCCAAGGTCGTGCCAGTCGCCGCCCATGGCGAGCGCGGCGGCGCGGATCGAGCCGCCGAAGTCGAAGGCGAAAACCTGGCTGCGCTCGTAGCGCCGGAACTGGAGCGCCATGAGCGCCAGCAGCACGGATTTGCCCGCGCCGGTCGGGCCGACGACAAGGGTGTGGCCCACATCGCCGACATGGAGGGAAAACCGGAACGGGGTTGAGCCTTCGGTCTTTCCATAGAGCAAAGGGGGCGCACCGAAATGCTCGTCCCGTTCCGGCCCCGCCCACACCGCCGATAGCGGGATCATGTGGGCGAGATTCAAAGTGCTGATGGGCGGCTGACGGACATTCGCGTAGGCGTGTCCGGGCAGGCTGCCGAGCCATGCATCAACCGCGTTGACGCTCTCGGGCATGGCGGTGAAGTCGCGGCCCTGAACGATCTTCTCGACCAGGCGCAGCTTCTCGTCGGCAAGGCGCGGGTCGGCATCCCATACGGTGACGGTCGCCGTGACGTAGGCCATGCCCGCCACGTCCGCCCCAAGCTCCTGCAACGCCATGTCGGCGTCGAGCGCCTTGTTGGCGGCGTCGGTGTCCACAAGCGCGGACGCCTCGTTTGTCATGACCTCTTTCAAGATCGCGGCGACGCTCTTGCGCTTGGCGAACCATTGGCGACGGATGCGGGTCAGCAGCCGGGTTGCATCGGTCTTGTCGAGCAGGATCGCGCGGGTGCTCCACCGATATGGGAACGGCAGCCGGTTCATTTCGTCGAGCAGGCCCGGCGTCGTCGCGGTCGGGAATCCCACGATGGTCAGCACGCGCAGATGCGCGTCGCCAAGGCGCGGCTCCAGCCCGCCGGTCAAGGGCTGGTCGGCGAGCAGCGCGTCGAGGTGCATGGGCACCTCGGGCACGCGCACACGATGCCGGTTGGTCGAGATGGTGGAATGGAGATAGGTCAGCGTCGCGCCGTCATCCATCCAACGGCACTCGGGCATGAAGCCGTCAAGCAAGGCCAGCACGCGGTCGGTGCGGTCGATGAAGCCGCGCAGGACTTCCCACGGGTCCACCCCCGTTTTCTCCCGGCCCTCGTAGAGCCATGCCTCAGTGCGGGCGGCTTCCTCGGCCGGGGGCAGCCAGAGGAAGGTGAGGAAGTAGCCGGACACGAAATGCGCGCCCGCTTCCTCGAAACCGGCCTTACGCTCGGCATCGACCAGCGCCGACGCGGGATCGGGAAAGGTGCTGTCGGGATAGGTGGCGGCTTCGCTGCGCTGCGCCTCGACGAAGATGCTCCAGCCGGAGCCGAGGCGGCGCACGGCATTGTTGATGCGGCCGGCGACGGCGACTAGCTCGGCCGCGACGGCGGAATCCAGATCGGGACCGCGAAACTTCGCCGTCCTCTGGAAACTGCCGTCCTTGTTGAGCACAACGCCCTGACCGACCAGCGCGGCCCATGGCAGATAATCAGAGAGGCGCGCGGCGGTGCGGCGGAATTCGGAAAGGTTCATCATGGCTGCACCCTCAAACCGCCAAATGACCGGGGATGCGGAGATGCCGCCGCCCGACCTCGACAAAGAGGGGATCGCGCTTTGCCGCCCATACGGCCGCGAAGTGGCCGATTGCCCAGATGGCGATGCCGATCAGCCAGAGGCGCAGGCCGAGGCCCACGGCTCCGGCCAGCGTTCCGTTCATGATGGCGATGGCGCGCGGAGCGCCGCCGAGCAGGATATGTTCGGTCAGCGCCCGGTGAACCGGGACCGTGAAGCCCGGCACGGCGTCCAGTTGCTCGAACGCGACGGCCATCAAACGAGCGCCCCGCCGCCGAACGAGAAGAACGACAGGAAGAAGCTCGACGCGGCGAAAGCAATCGACAGGCCGAACACGATCTGGATCAGACGGCGAAAGCCGCCGCTGGTGTCCCCGAACGCGAGGGTCAGGCCGGTGGCGATGATAATTATCACCGCGATAATTTTTGCGACGGGTCCCTCAATGGACTGAAGGATTTGCTGAAGCGGTTGCTCCCACGGCATCGACGATCCCGACGCATGGGCGGCCGGGGCGAGCATGAGGCTGATGGCAAGGGTGGATGCGGCGGTCGCGGCGATGCGATAGCCGCGCGTGAGCGTGCGGATCATGAAGATTCTCCTGTGCTGGTGGGGATTGCCGAAAGGATGGGATGCGTGATGCGGTAGTCGCCGTCCGGCCCCAGCCCTTCGACGCGGGCAAGCTCGGCAAGCCGGCGCGCGGAACCGCGCCCGGAAAGGACAGCAACAAGGTCGATTGTCTCGGCGATCAGGGCGCGCGGGACGGTGACGACAGCCTCTTGGATGAGCTGTTCAAGGCGACGGAGCGCACCGATGCCGGTGCCTGCATGGATGGTGCCGATGCCGCCGGGGTGTCCCGTTCCCCACGCTTTCAGGAGGTCGAGGGCTTCCGATCCGCGCACCTCGCCGATGGGGATGCGGTCGGGGCGCAGGCGCAGCGAGGAACGCACCAGATCGGAAAGCGTCGCCACGCCGTCTTTCGTCCGCATCGCCACTAGATTGGGCGCGGCGCATTGCAGCTCGCGCGTATCCTCGATGATGACGACGCGATCCGCCGTCTTCGCCACCTCGGCGAGCAGCGCATTGGTCAGCGTGGTCTTGCCGGTGCTGGTGCCGCCCGCCACGAGGATATTTGCGCGGGAGGAAACGGCCGCGCGTAACGTCGCGGCCTGATCGGTGGACATGATCCCCGCCGCCACATAGTCGTCGAGGCTGAACACGGCGACGGCGGGCTTGCGGATGGCGAAGGTCGGGGCGGCGACCACGGGTGGCAGCAGGCCCTCGAATCTTTCGCCAGACTCCGGCAGCTCGGCCGAGATGCGCGGGCTGCGGGCATGAACCTCCGCGCCGACATGATGCGCGACCAGCCGAACGATGCGTTCGCCATCGGCGGCGGACAGGCGCTCGCCCGTATCGGAAAGCCCTTCGGACAGGCGGTCGATCCACAACCGCCCGTCCGGGTTCAACATCACCTCGACCACGGCCGGGTCTTCGAGCAGCCGGGCAATGGCGGGGCCGAGCGCGGTGCGCAACATGCGTGCGCCGCGCGCAATGGCTTCCGGTCTTTGGTGGTTGGTGGTCATGTCGGCCCCGGCTTCTTGCGGGGACGCGACAGGCCATCCCCGGATCGGGGTCGATTAAGAGAGGCCGAAATCTGGCCGGTTCAACAAGTATCTAGCTGCGTGCGGTGATCGGCGGCGAACGGCGGTAAATAGGATGGGTCCGAATACTTATTCTTGATCGCCGTTGCTCTCGGACTCGTCCGGCAACGGATCGTCGGGAAGTGAGTCGAGGTCACGCGACAGCTCTTTGAGGAACCTGTCGCCCGTCGCCAGACGCCGTCCGAGATTCTGCATGAAGCCCTCAAAGCGCTCCGCGCCTTTGGCGCGGGCAGCGGATTGTGCGGCTCCCGTAAGCGGCGGCGTGAGGGTCATCCAGAAATGGATGAACTGCGCGACCGCCTCGCCAAGGACGGCGAGATCTAGGTCGAGCGTGTCGATCTGGCGGCCGAGCTTGTCCAAGCGGCGCGACATGGCGGCTTCAAGCTGGTCGGCGGAATCGCCGGACAGGTAGGACATGACCGCCGCCTCAACGATGGCGGATTTCGAGACATTGCGGCGCAGCGCCACCGAGCGGCGCAGCGCCATCGCCTCGATCTGTGGAATGAGCGCGGGGTCGAAATAGAGATTCAGGCGGGTTCTGGTTGCCATGGGCGTATCCTCAAAGGTCGATTCCATCATCGGGGTTCATCGCCACCTGCCGCGCCACCATCCTCATGCGCTGGCGCATGGCGCGGGCCTTGGCCGCGTCAACGTCCGGCTCGTCGTCCAGAAACTCGAACTCCTGTTCGGGGGATGGCGGCGGGGCGACGATTTCCTCATGCTCGGGCAATTCCGGCTCGCGGCGGATGCCCGCATTGGCCGGATCGCCTTCGGCCTCGCTTCCGCACGTCGCGGAACGGCTTTCCGCCGCGACCACGCGGCCGGACCAATCATCGGCGGATGGGCTGGGCGCCAGCGGAGCGGCGACCAGATCGGGCGGGGTCAGGATGCGTTCCTGCAATCGCGCATCCTCGAAATAGCGCGCCTTGATGGCGCGGATCGGCGGCGTGCCCGCGACCATGACGATTTCGTCGGTGGGTGGAAGCTGCATGATTTCGCCCGGCGTGAGCAGCGGCCGGGCCGTCTCCTGCCGCGACACCATCAAGTGACCTAACCACGGGGCTAGGCGGTGCCCTGCGTAGTTGGTGGAGTCGCGCAGCTCGGTCGCCGTGCCTAATGCGTCTGAAACACGCTTCGCCGTCCTTTCGTCGTTCGTGGCGAAGCTGACGCGGACGTGGCAGTTGTCGAGGATCGCGTTGTTCGGGCCATAGGCGCGCTCGATCTGGTTGAGGCTCTGCGCGATCAGGAAGCCTTTGATTCCGTAGCCCGCCATGAAGGCGAGCGCCGATTCAAAGAAATCGAGCCGGCCGAGCGCCGGAAACTCGTCCAGCATCAATAGCAGCCGATGGCGCTTGCCGGAGGTGGTCAATTCCTCGGTCAACCGCCTGCCGATCTGGTTGAGGATCAGGCGGATAAGCGGCTTTGTGCGGTTTATGTCGGACGGCGGCACGACAAGGTAGAGCGTGACGGGCTGGCGGCTGCCGACCAGATCGGCAATGCGCCAGTCGCATCGCGCCGTCACCCGCGCCACCACGGGATCGCGGTAGAGGCCGAGAAACGACATGGCGGTGGAGAGCACGCCCGACCGTTCGTTCTCGGATTTGTTCAACAGCTCGCGGGCCGACGACGCGATGACGGGATGAACGCCCGCCTCGCCGAGATGCGGCGTATCCATCATGGCGCGCAAGGTCGCCTCGACCGGACGGCGGGGATCGGACAGGAAGTTGGCGACGCCCGCCAAGGTCTTGTCCTTCTCCGCATAGAGAACATGCAGGATCGCGCCGACCAGCAGCGAATGGCTGGTCTTTTCCCAATGGTTGCGCTTGTCGAGACTGCCTTCGGGATCGACCAGAATATCCGCGATGTTCTGCACGTCGCGGACTTCCCATTCCCCCTGCCGCACTTCGAGCAGCGGATTGTAGGCGGACGATCTGGCGTTCGTGGGATCGAACAGCAGGACGCGGCCATGCTGGGCGCGAAAGCCGGCCGTCAGAGTCCAGTTCTCGCCCTTGATGTCGTGGACAATGCAGCTTCCCGGCCATGTCAGCAGCGTCGGTACCACCAGCCCGACACCTTTGCCGCTGCGAGTCGGGGCGAAGCACAACACATGCTCCGGCCCGTCATGGCGCAGATAGTGCCGGTCGTATCTGCCGAGCACCACGCCATCGGGGCCGAGCAGACCGGCGGCGCGGATTTCGCGATCCTCCGCCCATCGCGCCGAACCATAGGTGGCGACGTTGCGCGCCTCCCGTGCCCGGATGATCGACATGAGGATGGCGGCGGCGATGGCGATGAAACCGCCGGACGCCGCGATGATGGCACCTTCGACGAAGATTGCGGGCGCATAGGCGTCAAACGAAAACCACCACCAGAAGAAGGCCGGCGGATAATAGACCGGCCAGCCCGCCAGCTCGAACCACGGATTGCCAAGCTGGAGCTGGAAGCGGAGGCGGAACGCCGTCCATTGCGTCGCTGCCCACACCATCACCAGAACGATGGTGAAGACGACAGCGATTTGACCCCAAAGGATTCGGCCTCCGCGCAATGCAGGCTCCAGTCGGCAAAAGAAACGGAGCCGATCAGAGAGTAGGCAAAACCGGACAGGCAACAGGAAAGGGGGTGCGGGAGGGCTACCGGATACTATCGGCGGCAAATAGGACGGGTTGCGTTCACCGCCATCCGGCCGGGTGATCGCCGCTGCGCAACTGGCCGGGCGAATCGCCGCAACGCCTCATATTGTTTGCAAGGTTGAGCAGGTTTTTCAGGGTGGCGCTGCGATTGAACGGCGACCAGACGGCGGTGAACGCAACCGGCTCTGGCTCATCGGCGAAAGGCAGGAAGACGATGCCGGACGTGGGCAGCAGCGCCGTAGCTGCTCCGACGATGGTGATGCCGAAGCCCTGTCCGACCATGGACAGCAGCGCGCCACGCCCCACGTCGAAGCGCAGGATTGACGGCGCGGGCCAGCGCCCGGCATGGCGCAGCACGATATGGCTATGAACCTGCGGACCTGTGCCGCCATGCCGGACAAGAAACGTCTCGCCTGCCAGATCGGCCCATGTGACGGCCGACTGCCCGGCGAGTGGATGCCCATCCGGCAGCACGGCAACCAACTGTTCGGTCCAGATCGGGTGGGTGTGGCAGTCTGGCAGCTCGGGCGTGCCCGCGACAAACACCACGTCCAGCCGGTCGGCGCGAAGCTGCATCACCGCTTCGCGAGCTGTCCCTTCCGTCATCTCGACTTCAACGCCGGGATGGTCCTCGCGGTATTGGCCGATCAGCTTTGCGAGGAAGCTGTGCGGGATCAGGGCATGGATACCGATACGAAGCCGGCCGCTTTCTCCCGCTGCCGCCATGCCGGCGGTCTTCACTGCATGGTCCAGTTGATCGACGCCGGCCGCTATCCGCTCGACGAAGTGGTGTCCGGCCTCGGTCAGTCGGACGCCGCGCGCGTGACGCTCGAACAGAAGGATACCAAGGTCTTCTTCCAGCGCCTTCACGCGGGCGCTGACGCTGGATTGCGCCACGCCGAGCGCATTGGCGGCGTGGCGGAAGTTCAGATATTCGGCGACGGCGAGTGTCTGGATCAGCGATGCGAGGGGGATACGCGATCCGAGCGTGGTCGGCATACCCCATGGGCAACCATCCATCGGTGCTGATCGCCGCCGCATCGCTCAAATGCCACTACAGTGCTTTGTTCCACGCCGTAGCAGACGCAGGTGCTTGGCTCCCTTAGAATGACGCATTGGATTACCCCTCCTACTATGTCGCCTACTGCGCATAGGTGACTTGCATGATGGAAGTTACACCATTATGGATGTGTCATGCAACGAACAAGCTTTCTGTCATTCGAGTGTCCCGCAGCCCGAGCGCTGGAAAGCGTCGGTGACTGGTGGAGCATCCTGATCCTGCGAGACGCCTTCCAAGGGCTTAGCAAATTCGATGAATTCGAGAAGAATCTCGGTATTTCCGCGAACATTTTGGCGAGGCGATTGAAGCATCTCACGGCGGAAGGACTGTTTGAAAGGCAACGATACAATGATCATCCGCCTCGATTTGAATACGTCCTTACCGACAAGGGGCGAGATTTCTATCCGGTAGCAATCGCCCTGTTCGCATGGGGGAACCGGAACCTTGCGCCCAATGAAATAGCCATGCGCCTTGGTGACAAGAAAACCGGACAGGAGAGGACCGCCGTTATCATCGACGCGAATACAGGAGAAGCAATCACTCCCGAAAACACCGTTCTTCTGGCAGGCCCCGCCGCAACAGAGGAAACGATGCGCGTCATAAATCGCATGAAGCGAATAAGCTCAGAAAAAGAAACGGAATAATCCAATGCGCCGAATTGTTGTAACCGGCATGGGTTTAGTTGGCCCCCTTGGTTCTGGCACTGAAATAAGCTGGAAAAGACTCCTCGACGGGAAATCGGGAATCAGGAATTTGCCTGATGAAATCTCCAATGATCTACCGGTGAAAATCGGGGGAATCGTTCCCAGCCTGATTGAAGATTCCGAAGCCGGTTTTGATCCAGATTTAATCGTTGACACAAAGGATCAACGAAAAATGGATCGCTTCATTCTGTTTGCACTTGCGGCCGCGAAGGAGGCTCTTGAAACGGCAGGATGGCATCCCACGAGCGACTACGAACGTGAGCGCACGGCGACAATTATCGCCTCTGGTATAGGCGGGTTTCCTGCTATCGCTTCGGCAGTTCGCATAACGGATACACGGGGAGCACGGAGGCTCTCACCGTTTACCGTGCCGTCGTTTCTTGCCAACCTTGCAGCAGGACACGTTACCATCAGGCATGGATTTACAGGCCCAATTGGCACGCCTGTAACCGCCTGCGCTGCGAGCGTTCAGGCCATCGGAGACGCCGCGCGGCTGATACGCTCCAACGAAGCCGATATCGCTCTGTGCGGTGGAGCAGAAGCGTGCATTGACAAGGTTAGTCTCGGGGCATTTGCTGCCGCGCGAGCACTATCTACCGGCTACAATACTACACCTGAAATGGCGTCAAGGCCGTTCGACACCGAGCGCGATGGTTTCGTAATGTCCGAAGGGGCGGGTCTGATCGTCATAGAAGAATTGGAACATGCCCTTGCTCGGGGTGCCAAACCCATAGCCGAATTGGTAGGATACGGCACAAGCGCTGATGCACACCATGTGACTGCCGGTCCAGAGGACGGTCGAGGCGCGGCCCGTGCAATGAAAATCGCGCTACAAAGTGCCGGTTTGAAGCCCAACGATGTTCAACATCTGAA
Organism: Paracoccus angustae; assembly: GCF_042648745.1. Taxonomy (NCBI): domain Bacteria; kingdom Pseudomonadati; phylum Pseudomonadota; class Alphaproteobacteria; order Rhodobacterales; family Paracoccaceae; genus Paracoccus; species Paracoccus angustae. The sequence continues at coordinate 116,646 of NZ_JBHRXY010000005.1, read as the reverse complement.
CGCTCATTCAACCTCCACCCCCGTAGGGGATCGAGGAGAAATAGCCGCGATAAAATCCGTTTTTGGCGATCATGATGTAGCTGTAAGCGCCACGAAGTCAGCGACGGGGCACTTACTCGGTGCCGCTGGCGGCATTGAGGCGATCTTCACGATACTCGCCTTACGGGATCAAATCGCTCCCCCAACGAGAAATTTGGAGAGCCCCGATCCTATTGCCGTAGGTATCGATCTGGTTCGCCAATCTGCACGGCCTGTTCTCATGGAACATGCCATTTCCAACGGATTCGGCTTTGGCGGCGTTAATGCAAGTGTCGCTTTCCGGCGATGGCAATAACAGTCCCGGACGGTGCTTCCGCGACCACTTCGGCTCACGCCCTCGCTATCCGTGGCAGTACTGAATTCGTGCAGACCTGCCGGCCCATGTCGTTGGCGAGGCTGAGCAGGTTACGAAGCGCCGCGCTGCGGTTGGACGGCGACCAGACAGCCGAGAAGGCGACCGGCTCCGGCTCGTCGGCGAAGGACAAGAAGACAATGCCGTTTGTCGGCAACAGCGCCGTGGCCGCGCCGACGATGGTGATGCCGAAGCCCTGTCCGACCAAGGACAAAAGGGTGCCACGCCCCACGTCGAAGCGCAGGATCGACGGCGCAGGCCAGCGCTCGGCATGGCGTAGCATGATATGGCTATGAACCTGCGGTCCAGTGCCGCCATGCCGGACAAGGAACGTCTCGCCTGCCAGATCGGGCCATGTGACGGCTGACCGCTTGGCGAGCGGATGCCGTTCCGGTAGCACCGCCAAGAGCGGTTCGGTCCATGTGCGACGGGAATGGCAGTCGGGTGGTTGGGGCGTGCCCGCGACGAACGCCACGTCCAACCTGCCGGCGCGAAGCTGCACCACCGCTTCACGGGCCGGGCCTTCGGCGATCTCGACTTCAACATCGGGGTGATCCTTGCGGTATTGGCCGATCAGCTTTGCGAGGAAGCTATGCGGAATCAGGGCATGGATACCGATACGAAGCCGGCCGCTTTCTCCGGCTGCCGCCATGCCGGCGGTTTTCACCGCATGGTCGAGTTGGTCAATACCTACGGCTATCCGCTCGACGAAATGGCGTCCGGCCTCGGTCAGCCGAACGCCGCGTGCATGACGCTCGAACAAGAGGATGCCGAGGTCTTCTTCCAGTGCCTTCACGCGGGCGCTGACGCTGGACTGTGCAACGCCGAGCGCATTGGCGGCGTGACGGAAGTTGAGATATTCGGCGACAGCGAGAGTGTGAACTAAGGTCATCATTGGCACTCGCCCCGAAAGGAGATGATTGCTCAACGGATTTAATCCGTCATTTCTCGTAAGTCTACGCATACCAATTCGCCATGACTCAATCACAATGAAGTTGCGAAAGGTCTGCGTAGTATTGGCAGACATATTAAATAGAGGATCGCGCCGAAAATCCAAACCCAACCGTTCCATGCTCCTACGGTGGCAGAATAGAGTGCCGTGAAGCCAAGCGGTCCCGCGATAGAGCTTAGATTGGTGAGGCTTGTAAGCGTTCCCTGTAAAGCTCCTTGCTTGTTACTGCTGACATTGTTTGAAAGCATTGCCTGCAAGGCCGGCATGCCAACACCTCCGGCGGCAAGCAGCAACAAAATCGGGAACACCATCCATCCCTGCGTGGCAAAAGCCAGAAGAATGAAGCCAGTCGCATCCGCAGCCATGCCAAACAGTAGCGTGCGCCGTTCTCCAAGCCGGCTTGAAAGAGGGCCGGTAACAAACGCCTGAAAAATCGCGTGTGTTGCTCCAAACGCCGCGAGCGACAAGCCAACGGTCGTGGTGTTCCACTGAAAACGATCCTCGCCATATATGACCCATAGGGCCGCAGGGACCTGGCCGATCAGTTGAATAATGAAGAAAACTGCGAAAAGGGCCACTAGCCCGCGCAATGCATCATCCAGCCGGAACAGAACGAATGGTTTGATGCGAACCGGCTTTCCGGTCTCGCCATCGCCGCGACGAGTCTCCCTGAGGAAAATGCAGGCTAGCAGGAACGCGAAGCCGTTGAGAAGGGCAGCGGCGATAAACGGAGCATGGGCAGAAATACCACCGAGCATACCACCAAGTGCTGGCCCGGCAATCATGCCTGCCCCATAACAGGCCCCCATGTAGCCGAACCAGCGTGCGCGAGAACCTTCCCCCGTCGAATCCGCAATGGTTGAGGCAGCTACAGCTCCGGTTGCGCCCGTGATGCCGGAGACGAGCCGGCCGATATAGAGCACCCATAAGACCGGCGCTGATGCCATAATCGTGTAATCGACTGCGGCCCCCGCAAGGGAAGCCAGAAGCACCGGACGCCGACCGTAAGCATCTGAAAATTGTCCAAGCACGGGCGCGAAGATGACCTGCATCAACGCATAGAGTGACAGCAAAGCACCATAGTGACCAGCGACCTGCTCCGCCGGCACAAGCTCGCGCAGAAGCGTCGGAAGGACCGGCATGATGAGGCCGAGTCCCATGGCGTCGAGACTGACGATCAGCAGGGCGATGATGGCAGAGCTGCGCACCTGAAACTCCAGCGCCGCTCAATGCGAGCGACTTTATCAATGATAAGGACATGGACATAGAACTTATCGGTGATAAATTGTCAAGCGTTGGCGAAGGAACGTGAATGACCAAACTGGACAAGGGCACCGTGATCGCAGCGGCGCTGGAGCTGCTGAACGAGGTTGGCATGGACAACCTGACGACGCGAAAGCTCGCTGAACGCCTCAAGGTTCAGCAGCCTGCGCTTTACTGGCATTTCCAGAACAAGCGCGCGCTGCTTGACGCACTGGCCGAGGCAATGCTGACGGAACGCCACACCCGCTCGCTACCCGAAGAGAACGAAGACTGGCGGCTATTCCTGAAAGAGAACGCCCAGAGTTTCAGAACGGCGTTGCTCTATTATCGCGACGGGGCGCGCATCCATGCCGGCACTCGACCGACAGAACCGAATTTTGGCGCTGCCGAGACACAAATACGCTTTCTCTGCGCGGCGGGCTTTGGTCCGAAGCACGCTGTTTGGGCGCTCCGGGCGGTCAGTCACTATGTGGTCGGTTCCGTTCTCGAGCAGCAGGCATCTGATGCCGATGAGAGAGTTCCGGACAGGCCAGATGTGTCCGAGCAAGCACCGTCGTCCTTCCTGCACGATCTGTTTCACGAGTTGGAAACAGACGGCATGGATGCTGCGTTCAACTTCGGACTCGACAGCCTCATCGCTGGTTTCGAGCGGCTGCGTTCATCTACAACAGATTAGAGGCTTATGCCCCTTTGCCGCCCCAACTGCCACGACACCGATCCGCTTTGCACGATGCCGATGACCTCACGGCCGAGCTGGCGGTCGATGACCGGCCGCCACGGGACAAGGGAAATGAGCGGTATCTTGCCGGACAGGATACCGCCATTCACAAGGTTTCGATGATTATTGCGCCGCATCGGAGCGGGCTTGCTTCCAGTCGTCGGCTAGACGACTGGCGACTTCTCGGTGGCAGCATCACGGGATCGAAGGAGCGCCAGCCCCAACGACACCAGCACTGCCATTGCCGTGGCGTAACAAATCACGGGCCACGCTGTATCGCCGTTTAACAGCGTCACCGCCAATGTCCCGACGATACTGACTATCAGGCTTTGGATGCAGAAGTAGAACGCGACCGCTGATCCCGCGATGTCGTCGAACTCTGCCAAAGCGCCGTTCGCGGTAACGGACACCGTGAAGACAATACCGACCGCGACAACCCACATTGGTAGGATGAAGGTGAGGAATGACGGCGAGCCGTAGAGTTCGCCGATCCCCAACAGGACCGCTCCGCAAACAAGCAACGCCATCCCACGCGCCACGCATCCTGCGATGCCCCATCTGGCGACAAAGGACTTCGCGAAACGGGTTGTCACGATCATTACAAGCGCGACAGTGGCGAAGGCAAAGCTGAATCCGATCTCGGAATATTCCGCTTGGCCTATGAGCACACGGGGAGCCGTCGAGAAGAAGACGAAGAAGGTGCCCATACCGGCGCTAAAGCCGACAGTGTAAACCCAAAAAGCCGGGCTCGCGAAGATCGGCAAGACAGATCGGCGCGTCTTGACTTGATCCAGAGGGCGGGTTTCGTGCCACCTGAAACCCGCATTTAGGAGTGCGAGCATCGCCAGTATAGCCAAAGTAATGAATATCGCCTGCCATCCCAAGAACTCGCCGATCAATGCTCCGGCGATAGGGCCGAGCGCAGGCACGAACGCCAGCATCGAACTGAAAAGGCCGTAGATGACGACACCCTCAGGACGGTTGGCATAAACGTCGCGAACCGTCGCGAACGTCGCCACCAGCATGGCCGACGCGCCCACTGCTTGAAGTAGACGGAAAGCGACAAAGGCCGGTGCAGTTGAAGACCAAGCTGCTCCCAGAGACGCAATGACGAAAGCCGTTGCGCCCGCAAGTAGAATTGGCCGTCGCCCGATTCTGTCTGAGAGCGGACCAAAAATCACCTGGCCCACGCCGAGCATCACCATATAGAGGCTCAACGTGAGTTGGATCATAGCGGGCGTCGTGTTCAGGATGCCGGGCATCGCTGGAACGACAGGGAGATAAATATCCATCGCCAGTGAAGCGAGGATGTCGAAAGGAGCCATCAGCAGCAGTGCTGCCGGCAGCGTATAGGCCCACGCGGGGCGTGTGGTGGTCATGACGAATCAACCGCTCGATTAAGGAATACCGGGCGACGTCTGCTCGTCAGCAATCAGATGAGACTAGCCTTACAGAGCGCCGCAACAACAATACTGGTTGTTGCGGCTTACTTGTCTGCTGACTTGGAATTTCCCATCTGATTACTCCACGCTTACGAATATGAATTGCTACCTTTTATCCGATTATCTTTTGCTTCGCAATGCGGCATGGGCGCACTCAGCGTTCCAGCCCCCTCTGCCGCCCTAACTGCCACGACACCGATCCGCCCTGCACGACGCCCATGACCTCGCGGCCGAGCTGCCGGTCGATGACCGGCCGCCACGGGACAAGCGTGAACTCATGGGATTTCTCGACCACGGCGAACTTGCCGCTCGATAGCTGCACGGTGCCGGTGAACTTGCCGCTGACGTTTTCGCCGTCCGTAGCGGCGCGGAACGGCAGTCCCTTGCTCTCGGCCATCTCCGCGCCGACGCGGGCAACCTCGCGCTCGCGCAAGGTGCCGAGAAGATTGCGCCGGTAGAAGATGCGGCCGTCCCTGTTGCGCGTAGCGTCGCGCTGTTCGATATGATGCTCGCGGCGCTGGTCCATGGCTTCGCGGACCTGTTGCCCGAAGCCGGTCGGCGCAAGGTCGGCCGTTTCGCCATGGACCAATCGCCGGTCCAGCCATGTCGCGCCGTCCGAACGTATCTGCCTTTGCAGATCAACCGGGGAAAGCACGCGAACGCTGGCCTGCCGGTCGCGGCCGGCATCGTAATCAGCCGCGTGGCTGACCAGATCATCTGGGATGCGCCATTGGTCGGCGTCGATGCGCTCGACGATGCCGGCCCGGCGCAGCGCCTCCAGCCGCCGGACATGGGCATCGATATAGCCCTCATAGTCGCCGCCGGGAACGCGGCCCTCGAATTTCGCCTGCTCCAGATGACGGCTCGGCCGATAGATGCCGTCCTCGGCGATGGCGGTGATGGTGCGGTCGGACGGTCGGGCTGCCGCCTCGGCCGGGCCGATCTGGACGACGCTGCCGATGCGGGCGTCCTCCAGCCGCTCGGGCGCGATGCCGGCAATGTGGTGTGTGCGGCCGTCGATCCCGTCCACCACGATTGTCAGGTTCTCGCCCAGCTCGTCGGACAGGTGCTTGTCCACGACGCGGCCGACGATGGGCGTCTCGGGCGCTCCGTCATGGATTTGGAAGCTCATGGGATCGCGTTCGCCGCCCTGCGGCCCAAGCGCCTTGTGCATGGTGCGGATAATGTCGCCCCGCTCGCCCAACTCGCGCAAGACCGGTTCCATGTCCTTGCTCAATTCCCAAACACCGGGCGCGTGCTCGGTCGCCAGCCCCATCTTCTCCAGCTTGGCGAGCCTGCGCAGGCGTAGCGTTCGCTCGAACTGCCGCCTCGGCGCTGCCGGCTCGTGGCGCAGGTCGACGAAACGGGCATCGGCTTCCTCGGCCATGGCGCGATCGATGCGGGCGAAACGGTCCTGGTCGATTTCGGCGGACAGCTTGCGGGTCTGCTCAATCTCGGTAACGGGGCCGAGTTCCAGACTGGCAAGCTCGCTGGCGCGCTCGCGCAGGCCGTTGGCGAGATAGTCGCCGTTGATGACTAGATCCCCGCCCGTATCATCGCGGCCGTTGACGATGACATGCACATGGGGATGGCCGGTGTTGTAGTGATTGACGGCAACCCAATCCAGCTTCGTGCCGAGGTCGCCTTCCACCTGTTTCATGAAATCGCGGGTGTAGGCCGTGAGGTCCGACAGCTCCGCGCCATCCTCGGGCGAGACGATGAATCTGAATTGATGGCGGTCATCCTGACCACGATCAAGGAAGGCGTCGCCATCGGCGCGGTCTTCATGCGCCGAATAGAGCTGGCCGCGTTCGCCGTCGCGCGAGGTTCCGTCACGCTGGACATAGCGCAGATGCGCGCGGGCACGGCCGCCCTTCCATGCGGCCCGGACGCTGCGCTGCTTGACGATCACGCGGCGGCTGCCCGGCTGGCGATGATGCCAGTTGCCGGATATGTTCCGGGCGCGCACGAAGCTCGCGCCCCGGCCGCGCTTCACGCCCTTGCCGCTGGCGGCCATGGCGCGAGACCGCCCCGGCGATGACGGGCGCGCGGATGACGGCATGGAAGGATCGCGTGAGGCTGCCGCCTGATGCTGGCGGGTGATCTTCCTGACCTGCGTGAAAAAGCTCTTGGTCTTGCCGGCCTTCGGCGTGTCGGATCGGATGCGGCCGGGCTTCGGACGGAAGCGGTTTTCGTCGTCGGCGCTCAAGGGCGCGACTCCAGCCCAAACCGCCGAAAAACGGCCGATCTGCGCCTATGGTGCCGCTCGAAACCCTGCAAAGCCAAGGCTTTGCGCAAAATCGCGGCACGCGGCCCCTCAAAACCATGGTGCCGGAACCGGCCACCTAACCAGTGTGCAGACAACAACAATTTCCAGAAGCGGCCCCATATGGTGCCGTCTTCTTTAATCTTGCCCTCCGCCCTTTCTGCCTTTTCCACCCCTCCTGCCGGGAAGTCAGCCGGGCAAGAACCTGCCTGACTGGACACCGGAATGAGCGCCGCCGAGTGCGGGAACGCCGCCCTCATGGCGTTCCCCCGCCGCTCGCGTCGGCGACAAAAATGCTGCCGTACTGCGGCTCCGCACGGGCAGGGTCGCGCGCCGGAACGGCAGCGCGGCCGTCGCCTGATTGCACCTCGGACGGCGGCGCGGCGGTAGCTCGCGTGTCGGCCGGGCGCATGACGAATAGTGGTGCCTCGCGCCAGTCGGGCGGCGGTGCCGGTGGTTGCAACGGCGCATCCGATGGAGCCGCGCCGCCAAGGATCGGGGCGAGTGCGGCGACATAGGCGCGCGTCTCGGCGGGAAGCGGGCGGCCCGTCGCACGGTGCTCGTCATAGCGGCCGGGGCCGGCGTTATAAGCCGCGAGCATCGCGCCGACATTGCCGTAGAGGTCGAACATCTCGCGCAGATAGGCCGTGCCTGCAAGGATGTTGTCGCGCGGGACGTAGGGATCGCGGCCGAGGCCATGGCGGACGCGCAAGCCCGCCCATGTGTCGGGCATCACCTGCATCAATCCCATCGCCCCAGCCGACGATACGGCGCGCACGTCGCCCGCGCTCTCGGCGCGCAGCACGGCGCGAATCCAGTGCTCGGGGATGCCAAAACGCTGTGACGCCTCGGCGATGTGGATCGCATACGGATGGGCGGCGACCGGGCGCTCGACCGACGTGGATTGCGCGACAGCGACGCCCGATCCGATGCAGACGGAAATCGCCCCCGCCAGCAGCAGGACAGCATAATGCCATGCCGGCCTGCTTCCGGTTCGCCGCCAGCCTGCCAGCGTGCTCGCTGCGGTCAAGGGCAAGGCGCAAGCGCCGGCCGATGGCCGCCCCTGACCTTCGCTGCGCGCGCCGGCCGTCTGGCCGCCGAGCGGGACGAAGGGATGAGACGGCTTTTCCGCGAACAAAGGGATGACGATCTTGGACCGGATGGCGGGCCGTACGCGCGCGGCCGTCATTCCTCGTCCTCGACTTTCCGGGGGTGCTTCCAACGCAGCGTCCAGACCGAAGGATCGTCGTTGGACTGGAACAGCTTGGCGCGGATCGGGGACGGAAAGATCGGTCCCTCCAGCCTCATCGACACGAAGTCGCCGGCATTTTCGCTTGCGTCCTTCCATGCCGGGCCGGCGTCCGGCCCGTCCTCACTATCGAGGCGCAGGCGATAGTCGGGCGCGTTCTTCATATCGCTCGGCTTGGCCGGAACGATGAACAGCTTTTCGTGGAGGCCGAACGAATGAAGCTCCCCGGCATAGCCGGTTTCGGTGCGGGTGAAGGTGCCTATTTCTGCCATGGAAAATCTCCTGTGATTGGCTTTCGGGGATCGTTTCAGTGCGTCGGCGTGCGCCACTCGTAGCGGCCGACGCCTTCCTCATCGGTCCAGAGCGGGACCGCTCGACCGATGACGGAAGCTGCGGGGATGGGTCCGAAATAGCGGCCGTCGAGGCTGTCGCGGACTTCCCAGTTCATGAGGAAAAGCTGGTCGTCGCCGATGACGCGGCAGCCCTGCCAGACGGGCAGATCGCGGCCGAGGTTATCGCGCTCCAGCGCCTCGCCCATCTCGATCCCGTTCACCGTGATCGTGGATCGCAAGCGGCAAACCCGCTGCCCCGGCAGGCCGACGACGCGCTTCAACAGCGGGACGCCGCGCGCGATATAACCGCGCTCGACCATGAAGGCGGCGAGCGGTTCGGGCGGCATGACGGCGACCAGCTCGGGCACATCAAGCGCGTCGGCCGGCTCGACGGTGTAGAACCCGACCGGCGCGCTGGCGGTGGCGTTCCATATGAGTTTCGTCGGTGTCTCGACCGCGCTTGCGGCGGCGATGCCGATGACGGCGAGCGCCGTCACCGTGAGGGTGCGGCGGCGCGTCATGGGGCGATCCTTCGGCAGTGAAGCCAAGCGGCGTGTCGCTCGGGGGTGTAGGCGTGCGGCTCCAGATTGGCGGTTAAACGGTTGTGGACGTGCCGCCAGTGATCCGGCGAGGCATCGGCCGGATCGAGGCCGAGCGCATCCACGGCGTCGATAGCTACAAGCGCACGCTGCACCTTGGGCCAGCTATCGAGGCGCAACAGGATTTCGCCGCCGGGGCGCACGAACGGCAATGTCTGGAACGGCTCGCCCCGGCCGATGGCGCGCACGATGTCGATGCGGGAAACGACAGTGCCGTGCTCGCCCTTCGCCCATCGCACGAAGGCAAAGACGCTGCTCGGCGCGAAACCGACGACGCTGCGGCGACGGTCGATGATCTGCTCGTAGGTCTTGCGGCCGAAGCGTATCCAGTGCTCGACCTTGCGTTTCTCGAAGGTCAGCTCGACCAATGTGGTGAAGGGCGCAGGCCCGTCCGGCAGCGGACGGCCGTGCGCGCTGCGGTGGGCGCGACGGGTCATTGTTCGTCTCCGGGGATGTGCTGGGGGCTGCGCGAGCGCAGCGCGTCGAGCGCGGGCGTCATGGCTCGCCCCTTCGGGCAGAACCGGCACCACGCTTCGCCTGCGCGCGCGTCAAACAAAGAGAGTTAGATTCTCTGTTAGATAAGTTAGCGGTCGGATTCCGCTTTTCAGGCCAAAGCGTTAGCTGCGGTTCGTGCGCCTGATCTGCCGATAGTCGTGCGCCTGATGTGCCGATACCCCGTGCGCCTGATCTGCCGATGGCATTAACAGGGTTGTCAACAGTGCCTGTGGACAAGTTTTCGGGGCGGATGTGCAGCAACTCGCGGCCGTCTTCCCGCTCGATCTGGAGCAGGTAGCCGGGAAGCTGCTGGCGGGCCGCGATCCGGCGCAGGTCGAGCGCGAAGTCGGACGGCCGCGCGAGGCTGCCGGATTTCTGGTGAAGGTGCGCGACCTCGAAAACCCAGCCGTGGCGCTGGTGCCCGGCGTGCTTTCTGGCGACGCGGTAAAGCCATCGCTCGATGCCGCCAGTCAGCCGGAAATAGGCCGGGTCGATGGTCAGGACCAGCGAGCGGTCGATGACGCTGTTGTAGAACCATTCGGGCAGGACGAACTCCATGCCCTCGACGCGGCCGGCGCGCGTCGTCATTTCCTCCCACTCGTTGATCCATGAGAATTGCCGGCGACGCCAATGCGGGCGGTTGCGGATGGTGGTGGCGATGACGGTCGATTGCAGCCGCGCCAGCGCGGCTTTCAGAAGCCGGTATTGGTGATTGCCGGTCGGCCGCCCGATGGCGCGCAACAGATGGTAGGGGGTGAAGCGGACAAAGCGCGACGTGGTTAGGCCGTTGTTCTCGGCCGCGACGATCTGCGAGGCCGCCCATATCAGCACATCGGCGTCCCATATGGTCGCCATGCCATGCTCGGGCATCCCGAACACCTGCACCTCTATGTCGGCGGCCTTGTAGAGAATCGGCTTGGTGCGCGGGGTCTTCGCCAGCGAGAAGAACGGCCGTTCCATCAAATCGCGCTGGTCACGCGGCGGCGCGTCGCCCGTTGCGACCACGAAAGGGTCCAGGCGGCTGCGCTCGCTGTCCTCGGCCGGCTGCGCGGGGTCGTGATCGTCCTCGCGCAGCATCTAGCAGTCGCCCCGTTCTTCGGGCGTAAGCGGACGCGCGGGAAAGACGGTGCCGGCGGTCTTGTCGCGGGTGGATTTGCGCTCGCCCGCCGCGCTCCAGTCTTCCAGATCGCGGACGGTATAGAGGACGCGCCCGCCGACCTTGCGATAGGTCGGGCCGGTGCCATAGGTGCGATGCTTCTCAAGGGTGCGGATGGATATCCCGAGGAAGCGGGCGGCTTCCTTGGTGCGCAGCAGGCGCGGCGGCAGGCCCGCAAGCGGGTTGGGCATGGATCACCTCCAGTCGGGATTGGGCTGCCGGGGGCGGCAGCGGACTGTGGCGAACCATGGCGGGGGATCGGCGGCGCGTAGCGTGCCGCATTTGCGCCTATGCGCTAACGGCACCCCCCTTCGGGGCGGCGCGCGTCCAATATGATGAGGGATTTCAGCGGCTCAACGCCTGCCATGCCGAATAGGCAAAGACATTTGCGCACGGTTCGGCTAGGAATGTAGGCGGAGCAGACGCGCTGCTCTGGGGCGTCGAAACCCCTCACGAATGGCTGGTGCTGGCCAGAACGGCACCAACTCCTTGACCTATGGTCGGGGAGCCTGTGGCGTATACAACAGGCTTTCCGAGCTAAAGGCCATGGGGCCGTTTCGTGACGGTTTCGAACTCCCCGATCACCAAGAGTCAGAGAGAATCGTTTGCGGGGGCGCACCGCAGACAAAAATCTCTCGGATACGGGGAATGACTATGCGGGTTCCCGTCGAACTCGATCCCGATGTGGACGACATCGCGCCGACAGGCGACAGCATAACCGTCTATGACGAACGGCATTTCGTGACGTATCTGCGCCTTCTCGATGCGAAGGCCGAAGATGCGGACTGGAAGGAGGTCGCGCGGATCGTGCTGCACCGCGATCCCGTCGCCGAGGAACTTCGGTCGCGCCGATGCTGGCAAAGTCATCTGGAGCGCGCGCAATGGCTGTCGCGTGAAGGCTATCGGAAGATTCTGGAGCAGGCGGTAGCCAACAAGGTATGAAGATCGGAGACAATTTCAGCTTGTTTCTTGTCGCAGATTTCGGGATTGTTGCGACAACTACCCGCAAGTAGATTTACGCAAGCTATGGATGAATATAGGCAAGCTATGGATGAATATAGGGAAGTAAACTGCGTGGCGATGCCAGTGCCGGCGGGTTTATCGGAAGAGGTGAAGGGATATTCGTGGGCGCGGAATAATGTCGGTGAGTCCGGGGGAGTGGTATATCGGCTCTACGGCAAGGCAGGTGCACCCGATCTCTTCCTGAAGCATGGTCGCGATACCGTTGCCAATGATCTCGTGGATGAGATGGTTAGACTGCGTTGGATGGCCAACCACATCGCGGTTCCCACCGTCACGCATTTCGTCAGCACTACCGACGAAGCCTGGCTCCTTATGACGGCCTTGGCAGGTGAAACCGCATATCAGGCTCTGGAAGCGCGTCCAGAGGAGAGAACGACCATTGTTGATGCGCTGGCGGACTTCCTTCGGACGCTACATGCAATTCCGATCAGCGAATGTCCATTTACCAGCGATCATAGCTATCGACTCGGACTGGCGCGCAAACGGATCGACGCCGGCTTGGTCGAAGAAGACGATTTCGATGAGGAACGCGAAGGCTGGACAGCAGAACAGGTTTGGCAGGAAATGCATCGACACCTGCCTTTCATGGCCGATCAGGTTGTCACACATGGGGACTTCTCGCTCGATAACCTTCTTATGGTGGATGGTGTGGTAATCGGCTGTATCGACGCAGGCCGTGTCGGTATTGCCGACCGCTACCAAGATTTGGCGATACTCTGGAACTGTCTCGGAGAGTTCGATGAGGCGTTACAGGACAGGTTTTTCGCCCGGTACGGCGTTCCTAAGCCAGATCCAAGCAAGCTGCTATTCCACCTGATGTTGGACGAGCTTTTTTGATATTAGACGACAGCTACCACGGCAAATGAAACACAGGCTGGCAGTGGCAGAACCACCAAACTCCGTCATTCTCGAAATTGCATCCCTTGCGAGATAGGGGGCGAGAAGCGTAAGTGCTATTTTTAACGGCCCCTATCGATCTGACCGGCAAATACCATCACCGTCACGCAATTTCTAAAATTCTCTAACAGATCGGCCGGTCTCGGAGAAGCAAGGGGTTTCCGTGTTGCATGTCATTGTCGTAAGTGGCACAAATTTGCGACACGATTTTCGACAGATAGGGCTCGCAGACGATTAACGCTTGCAGGGTTTGATCGGGTAATGAAGCAACAGGCGATAGCCGCCGCGCATCATCTTGATGCCATGCGCAACTAGGCGGCGGGCCTTGTTCTTGCGCGGGTCGTTCTCAAAATCCTCCTTCCTGCCGCGAAAGCCGAGCAGGACTTTGGCGATGGTGCGGTAGCTTTCGCCGCGGAACCGTGCGTCGAGCGCACGCAGGGACAGGATGTGCCATTGCCGGAGCTGGGCGGGGATCGCCCGGAAGTCGGGACCGGGCGCGCGGCCATTGAGGGACCGCCAGAATCGACGGACAGCGTGAGCGCGCAGCTCCAGAAAGGCGTCCATCGGTAGCGTGACGGCGTAAAATGCGGCGGTGTCCGGCACGGCCACGGGTAGCCAGAATTGATGCGCAACGCCGTCCGCCTGCCAGATGCCGTGCCAGCCATCGGCAGCGCGGCGCATATCGAGGCCGTCGAGATGCGCCAACGTCAGTACCGGTTCGGTGTCGTCGTCCTTGTGATTGACTGGCGACAACATCACGGCTTGCGGTTGAAGGCGCGGACTCCAGATCGGCGATTGCCGATCATGCGGCGCGTCGGGATCGCACGGGAAATCGCAAACCCCAGCGATGCGCGAACTCTTCGAGGTCGCGGGCAGCCGCCCCTGCGGTCAATGCGATGGTCCGGCAGTCCCGACGATATTCGTCGTTGCGGCGCAGGTATTCCCAAGCGAAACCAGCGGCAGGGATGTGCTTTGTGTGCCCGTATGCCGCCGGTGATCGCCAATCGATGTTGAGCATGGCGTCACCTCCCCGAGCCGGGATGCTGGGCAGCGCCCGGCAAGAAGAGGTTCAATCATCACTGGAAATATAGAAGCCGCTCAAAGCAGATACCTTGAGCGGCTAACCCGATCATTTTTGGTATTTTTGGCGACAGCCCGGCGACTCCGCGACGCCTGCCCGTATGAGGACGGACAGGCAGTCATGTTTTCACCTGTTGGAAAACACATGGACCTCGCCGTGCGCGGTCTCGATAGTGAACAGGTCGCCGCCCATCTCGGCGTCGCGCGCCATCCTCTCCCAATCGACATAGTAGCGCAGCGCTTCGGGGATCGTGACGCTCTCGGTGGTCAATTCCTCCATGTAGTCGGCGAGGCTGGCGAACTGACCATGATAGCAATCCTCCAACGTGGATTCGGCTTGGTCCATGTCGCCGCTGAACTGCTCCAGCAGGCCCGCGCCAAGTGCGCCATGCTCTGCGATGAAACTGGCCATCCGCGCCACGATGTCGATGCCGGCATATTCCGAGATGCTGACGCCCTCGAAGCCCTCGTAATCGTGAATGGCGTATTCCTCCGCGTCCTCGACAGGGGAACGGGCAAGCATCGCGGCAATCGCGCCCCTAATCTGGTCCGCGTCCTGATCCGCGTCGATCCAAGCGCCATGCAGATAGCCGTTGTTGTAGGCGGCAAGGCAAGCGACATAGATGCGGGGGGTACTGTCGGATACGTTGGTCATGTCTCTGATCCTCGGGTCTGAAGGTCAGCGAAGCGGAACGCCGCGCCTGACCTTCTGGCCGTCGCCGAGACTGGGGTAGCAACGAGCAAGGGCGGCCGGGGTGGAGGGGGATCACCCGGTCTGCACAAGCGAAGCGCGGAAGGCCGGGGATACCGCCCCGGACGGTTCCACTTACCTTGCTGGCGCGAGGGCAACGCCCTTAGTGACTATCTTGAAGTAGACGAGGCAAGCAGCCAGTTCGGCCAGAGCAAAGTCGAGATCGAGCGCGTTAACTGGATCAGGATGTAGCAACGCGCAGGACTGGAGACACTGGCATCCGGACCGCCGTTCCTTGTGGAATGATCTCTCTTGCGGATGTGTATCCATTGGGTACACTTCCCACATGACCAAAAAAGATGTCGGGTTGCGCATCAGGTTGGACCGGGATCTGCGGGACGAATTCGTCGCGGCGTGCCAAGTCCATGATCGCCCAGCGGCACAAGTGCTTCGAGAGTTCATGCGCGAGTACGTCCGCGAATGCATAGCGTCTTCCGCCGCCAGAGCTTCGCAGCGAGAAACGAGAGGGAAAGAAGAATGACATCGGCGAGCCTGTCCAGAGAAGGGCAAGACTTTAGCTCGACGGATGCGAGGGAGCTGGCATGAGCAATGTCAACGTCAGGCGGTTGGTCGAGAATATCCGTTCTGGCACCAATGTTTACACGCCGCTGGTGGAGTTAGTGGTAAACGCCATTCAGGCAATCGACCAAAAGGGCGTCAAGAATGGCCTGATCCAGATCGAAATCCTTCGAAGCGGACAGGCAGACATCATTGACCGTCTTGAGGATATCGACGGGTTTATCGTCAAGGACAACGGGGTCGGCTTTACAAAGAGCAACCGGGATTCATTTGATACCCTCTATACTGAACAGAAGATCGCCGATGGCGGTAAGGGGTTCGGCCGTTTCACCTGCCTCAAGTATTTCAACCATGTGAAGGTGACGAGCACCTTCGCCGTTGGCGATGCGTTTCACCATCGATCCTTCAGGATGGGCCTCGACAAGGATATCATCGTTGACGAGCAAACGTCCGCTTCAGAAAAGCGGGAGACCGGTACTGCCGTTGAGATTTCCGGCATTAAGTCGGTCAGATTCCCGGACAAGCGCCTTGAGACCGTCAGTCGTGTGATCGTCGAACGGCTGCTGCCGTATTTCGTGGATAAAGAGCGGGTGTGTCCGCGTATCGTGATCAGGGAGGCGAAGGAGCCGGCTGGCGGCGTCTCGCTCAACGATTATTTGGGTAAGGGGGACAGCCAGATCGTCGAGATGAGTGTCGAGCACGGCACCTTCACGCTCACGAGCAACGAAGAGGCCAAAGAGTTCCAGGTCCGCGTTTTCAAACTCTATGCTCCGAGGTCGGCCAAGAGCAAAGTCAGCCTAGTCGCGCACCGGCGCGAAGTGACTGACAACCCGCTTCAAACCTATATCCCTGAGTTTGCCGAAGAGTTCTATGACACCGGTCCCGAACAAGACCTGTCCAAAGGGCGCAACTTTGTCGTCAAGTCCTATGTCTTTAGCGACTACCTGAATGACAACGTATCTCTCGAAAGAGGCGAGTTCCGCTTTCAGACCGATAACGATCTGCTCAACGGCATTTCCCAAAGCGAGATAGAGCAGAGGGCCGCAGAAATCGCTCAGTCGGCAGTCGGTTCGGAAATTACCGAGCGGAAGAGGCGCAAGCAGGCGCGTATCGCCGACTATGTTTCGGCCGATGCACCCTGGCATCGGACGCTCGCGAATGAGGTCGATTTCGACGCCTTACCCATGCGGCCGTCCAATCAGGATATCGAGCTTCATCTTCAAAAAAAGAAATACGAAAAGGAAATCCGGACGCGGTCACAGGTCGCCGCACTGCTGAAATCGGAAAACTTCGATGAGCTAGGTGAAAAGATTAATCAGCTCATGGATAGCATTTCCGACACCAGCAAGAATGATCTCATCCACTACGTTTCCATGAGAAAGTGTGTTCTCGACCTATTCTCCAAGTCTCTGGAAATCGATGCCGGTGGAAAACACAAATCGGAAGGCGACGTGCATGACATCATCATGCGGCGCAAGAAGGACTCAGAAGACCTCGACTACGATGCGCATAATCTTTGGATGCTGGATGAACGACTGAATTTCTCGTCCTACGTTTCTTCCGACAAGCCGCTAAACAGAGCCAATGGCGACAGAACAGATATCACCATCTACAATCGGCGCGTGGCTTTTCGGGGGCAGAACGAGGCCAGCAATCCCATCACGATTTTCGAGTTCAAGAAGCCGCAGCGCGACAATTTTGCTGACCCTTCATCAAAGGAAGATCCGATTCAGCAGATCGTTCGCTATGTGAACCAAATTCGAGAGGGAAAGTTCAAGACTCCTACAGGACGAGACATTGTCGTCAACGGTACGACGCCATTCTACGGATACGTAGTTTGCGACCTCACCGCCAAGGTCAGAAAATGGCTTGAGTTCGAAAAAGATTTCACACCTATGCCTGACGGGCTTGGATGGTTTCGATGGTTCGGCAACAACAGTCTTTATATGGAGGTTTTAAGCTGGACTAAGCTTCTTCGGGACGCAGAGATGAGAAACAAGATATTCTTCAATAAGCTTGGAATAGACTGAACAAATTCGTACAAAAATTCGAAGGGGGGCTTATGGGAACGGCGAGCGACAGGGAAATCAAGGGCGCGTGGGTAATTCACCATGGTCGCAAGCTCGTTCTGGATGTGAACGGACCAGCGGAGTTTCCCGCTATCAACGAAGCAGCGAAAGCCGCTACCCTCCTTACGAAACTTGGCCAGACAAACCAAGCTACTGTCACCAAGGTTGAAGCCCGCGCCATCGCTGTGGCCTCGGGCCTCGATCCCCGCTTGGAGCTGAACGGGCTTCTCCAAGTTCTTGAGCGTAAGCGCTTGATCGATCAGTCCAAGGAGGACATCTCTATTCTGGGCGTCACGACGCGCGGTTCGCTTGGGCACGCCACTGACATCTACAACGAGGCTGAGCCGAGCACCTACGAAGAAGCGTCAATCACCTTGGCGGAAGTCGCTTCGGAAGCGCCCATCCGGCGCGCCGATGTCTCTCAACGGATTGGCGATACGCACAAGCTCACGAATGCCCAGGTCGACGATTTTCTCGATCGCGCTGAGGGCATTGGGTTCGTCGATAAGGAGGGCGATGGCAACGACCGGTTGCTGTTCAACGGCAACCTTTTCCGCCGGTCGTCCGTCGCAAAAACCCAAAAGGTACTGACCTCGCTCGACGATGCCGAACAGCGTCTAATTAGCGAAATCTCCGAACAACTGTCGAAGAGCGGATGCTTGAGCGTACAGCACGTTGAGCACGTTCTGTCGAAGCCGCTCTTTGAAAAGCTGGTTGCGGCAGCCGTCTATGATCTCAACGAGGTCACGAACGAGCAGGGCAGCCATGTATACGTCACTGCACCAGCCGCCTTTCATAAGTTTGTCGATCCGATGGTGGATGATTGCTTCGACATGGCTAAATCGCTTGTGGCAGCGCTCACCTACGGCATGATTTCTCGACCATCCTCCCAAGGCAGGATCACGCAGCTTCCTGCACTTGTGAGCAAGCTGATATCCGGCCGTGAGGTTGGACCGACAACTTCTATCGGGCAAGACTATCGGGTTCTTGAGGTCAACGGCGTCGTTAAGCTCCGGCGAGACGCGAGTTATTCTAATCGCTACTATCTGCGGCTACTTAAGAGGGAGGTAGGCGAGCTTGCGTTGCAGGTACTCACGCAGGGTAATGCCTATGCCCAATCTCTAGCCGATCTGCCGAGC
This sequence comes from Paracoccus angustae, assembly GCF_042648745.1. NCBI lineage: Bacteria > Pseudomonadati > Pseudomonadota > Alphaproteobacteria > Rhodobacterales > Paracoccaceae > Paracoccus > Paracoccus angustae. The sequence goes on along the minus strand of NZ_JBHRXY010000005.1, from coordinate 98,305 downwards.
GCGCCCATGGCAGGATACGTCGGTCCCGAGGAAAGCCGAACATCAATTCGTAAGAACCAATCCCCGTTGAGCAAGCGAGCGACGCGGGACGTGCTTGAGGCCGTTCGCGGCGGGCGGGTGCTGTGATGAACGATAAAGTACAAACACCCAAAGGGGCCGTCTTGGAGGAGGTTCTGCGCGCCTACTTCTTGCGTGCTGGGTTCTTCGTCATTCGCGGGGTTCCGTTTCGTTTTGCGGATGAAGACCTCACTGACGTTGACCTTTGGTTATACGAGCGTCCAACCGGCACATCTCGCCGGGTGCAGATTTGCGACATCAAATACAAGCAACGTCCAAAGGCAGTTGAGCGCATTTTCTGGACAAGCGGACTGGCCGATGCGCTCGACGTTGATGGTGCATATGTTGCAACGACCGATAAGCGTAAAAATCTACGGTCCGTGGCAGAGAAGCTGGACCTTCAACTAATCGATGGCACAGACATTCAACGCATTCAGAACAGTCAGGCTGTTCTCTATCCGGAGCGAATGGGTGATGAGCAACTGATCGCCGAATTGCAGGCCGTGGATAAGAGCTTCCGAAACAAGAACCTTCAGGAGGCACGGTTTGATATACTGTCGTCTCTATCGGAGGGGTTTGGCGCTCCGTCCGCAGTCAGAGCTTTGGAAGGCTTCTCTCGGTTGGCCGCGGCCGCCGTTGCTTATCATCCGGATTCACAGGCTGCTCGCTCGGCTGGCCGCTTGGCCTACCTTGCTGGGGCCATCGCTTGCCAGAGCCTCGATTACGTAAGCGTCGGTGCGGCATTTCGGACAATAGACGAGAGGCGGGACTTGATCCTGAGGGCTGTGCGGCTGGGTGCATTGGGCAATGACGATGGGCAGCAGACGCTTCGCTTGGCTATGGCACTGGTCGAAAAATACGCGCCCGGTGGCAGGGGAACCGCTATGGCGGTAGAAGCCGGTTTAAAGCGGGATCTGGATCAAATCCCAGCCGAAATCGTCGCGGATCAAGCGGTACGGCTCCTCAAATCGGACCAGCTTTTCGTGACCGGGCGCGAGCTTGAAATGGCGAGCTACCACATCGCGCTGCCGACGTTTGATGGTCTCAGCGTCCAAACAAAATCGATGCTCGGAGCACTTCTCGACTATGCAAATGTCGATCGTCAACGATTCGCGAATGCATGGAAATCAACCTCTGGCGCAACTATCGCATCTGCCCAGGCGATGACTGAACAGGTCGAGAAGGATGCCTTGGAGCAACCCAACCTCTTCGGAAACGACGTGCGTCCACCGGGGACCTGAGACCAAGCCCAGGACGTTGATATAATAGTTGAACGACGGGGTCGGGGACACATGGGTAATCCACAAAATTTCAGCATCGACGTTCCTCGCAGATGCCAGATACTTCTTGAACAGCTTTGGCCTTTAGTCTCGAACAAATCCGATGGACGGATTCTTCCGTTGAACGCATCATTCCTCTTGGCGCTCTCAACGCCAATGGTGAATTTGCCCATCGAGAGGATATGGAAGCCGCAAAAGGGCAGAGCGGTCGGCCATCTCAATGATGCCGTTCTCGACGCCACATTAGCAAGAGCGGTAAAGGCGGATATCGGTGAGAGCGCTGTCGCCAAGGCACCATTCTATAACGTAGGCGCGTGGCGATATCATTATTTGCCAAAGGACGCGGCACTACCAGATCTTTCCAAGCAAGGTCTGCCGATGGACATTCAACAAGCTCTTGCCGCAGACCTCGCGCTAACCGCCGCCGGCGCGTTAGCCACGGAAACATTCTGCAGCATTCTGCGTAACGGGTTGGCGCACGGAGGCGTCCTATACCTCGATAGCCAAGGCCAAACGACGGAAGGGGCGCCAGTTACGAGGTTCTGCTTTGTTAGTACAAAGCAGAAAGATCGTGCCGTCGTGGGCCTCCATTTTCTTCAGATCACGATGAAAGATTATCGCGCTTTCCTCGGAAATTGGGTCGACTGGCTTCATGGAGCTGCTGCCAAGCCTATTCCGGCGAAGGCAAAATAATGGTGGCGTACTATTTGGCGAGGTTCGCGATTTTTCTAATATCTATTGAATAAATTCAGATCATGATGCGATAAAAGGAATCAATCAGCAGTATAGCTGAAGAAGGGGGAATTATGGCCGACGACGCGCCAGCACCGCGTGACATTCATCTGCTGACAATCGACGCCCTGCTCGCCGATCTGGTCGGTGGGCGTGCCGTGGCTCTCGGCGGTGGCGATGAACTCGCGATGGCTTCGGATGACGCGCGGGCGGTCCTCGACTGGTATCGGCAAAATCATGGCAGATGGCAGGCAAATCTGTCGGCCGGAGATACCGAGGCGATCATAGACATGATCGGCACGCCTCCGCCGACGATCGAAGCATCGGCCGAGGACGGTGGTAGCCGCGCCATCAAGACTTTGCGTCTGGTGAAGGTCGAGGCGCACCGCTTCGCGGGGTTACACGCCTATGGCCGACCAAGCGCCCCGCCGGCATCTTTCGTATTTGAACCGGGAAAGCCCGTGACGCTGCTGGAAGGCGTGAACGGTTCGGGCAAGACCTCGATCGCCAATGCGATTGTCTGGTGCCTGACCAGCCACCTGATCCGGTCGCAGCGGCCGCCAGAAGAGGGGCCGCTGGATTTTGCATGTGAGATTTTGCGTGACGATGGCGCGACCACGACGCACCCTATGTCGGCGATCACCCCGTTGCCGCCCAAATCGGCCGAGCTTCCCGCGGATGGCCAGCCGATCCCCGCAGATAGCTGGGTCGAACTGACATTTTTGGATTCGACTGGCACCCCATTGCCACCGCTACGTCGTTCACAAATCCGCACGACTCGCGGCAAGATTAACGAAACGCCTCCTGATCTGGGCGCTACGGGCATCGATCCTATCGCATGGCGGATCGCTACGATCATGCCCGCATTGCTGCCGTTCCTTTCGGTCGGTTCGACATCTCAGCTGGGCGAAGCGGTGGCACGACTGACTGGTCTGGCTGACCTCGTGGACCTCGCGCGGCACGCCGAAAAGATGGCCGGTCGTCTTGCCAAGACCGCGACGCCCGAGCTTGAAAAGCAGAGAGTGGAGATCGCGGGCCGCTATCAGCAAGCGGCCGACGACCTCGCCGCAATCCTCACCGAAACACCGAGTATCGCATTTGAAGGAGACCGGCCGACGGTAGATGCCGAAGGCGCACAAGAACGAATCGCTGAAATCGCGAAGCATTTCGTCGAACTCAAAGCCAAGGCATTGAGCGAAGCGCAAGAGGTGCTCGGTACAGGGTTTGACGCGGAGAACAAGCAGGCCCGCGACGATCTTGAAGCCAGCATTCGCCCGGCAATCGAAGGGCTAAAGGTCATCGGCGAATTGCCGTCGATTACCCGCCTTTCCGCGCTGAAGGTGGACGCTGCCGAGACCGCCAAAGTCGTTGAATTGCTGGCGCAGGTGGAGGCTGAAGCCGCGACGCTGTCGACGTTGGCTGCCGATCCCGATCGGGCGCGTCGTGCCCAACTCTATGCCAAGGTATCGGCGTGGATGCACGATCATGACCATATCGACGACGGCACTTGCCCCGTTTGCGTCGGTCAACTTCACGGCGCGTGCGATCCGGTGACAGGGGTGCCCGTAACCGATCATCTCGTCGAGGCAGCACGCGACCGGGAGGTGATTGCGCGGACGATCGCCGAATGGTCGGCGCATTGGTGCGGGCGCCTCCTTCAGGAACTGCCGCCGGCGATAAGTGGCGAAGTGCGCCATGACCTGCCCACCTCTCCTGCCGCGCTGCTTCGGGCTGGTTTGGCTGACGATCTTTTTGCAACGGAACCGTTCCGCGGCACCTTGGGGACGTTACGCACTGATGCCGTTGCGTTGATCGACGCACGGCTTGCCGCACTTCCAGAATTTCAGGAACCGGCTGGTCGATCGCTGCCCGCCGCTTTGCAGGCAGGCTCTGCCCGGCTGCAACAGATGATCGATCGCATCGTGCGTGCATTGGCTTTCGCTGAATGGCGGGAGCAGAACGGGATGGCGCTGACAGCCTTTGTGCACACGGTGCGACGCGGCGGCGATGGGGATGCAGACGCAGATCGGGCGATCGGCAGGCGCTTGACCTCGCTTCTTCGGATCGTGGAAGGCGTCGCCCCGCTCAATTCAGCGAGCGAACAGGTGCGCCGAATGGAAGCCGCGCGCAAAGACTGTGACGCCAAAAAAGACCGTATCGCGGCTTGCGCGCGGGCGGTCACGGCGCTCAACCTTCTCGTTCCGCTCGGCGGTTTGGCGCAGACGCAGGTCGACACGCTGCGCCGCAAACTCCACAATCGGTCTGAATACTGGCGCCGCGCGATCTATCGCAATGCCACGACCTTTGCGCCCGACCTCATCGGTACGGACATGAATGCGCGAGGTGTGCTGGACCTCAAGGTCGGCCGCGAGGGCGTCACCGCGCCAGCGCAGCACATTTCCAACGCCTCCGCTCTGCGCGGTGCACTGTTCGGCTTCTTTCTCGCTTTCCGGGAGCATGTGCTTGCAACGCGTGGCGGGCTTTCGCTGCTCATTCTCGACGATCCGCAGGAATTGCTCGATCACGACAACCGTCAGAGACTGGCGCATGGGCTTGCCGCAGTTGCCGAGGCAGGCGCCCAACTGCTCATCACCACCCACGATCGCCGTTTCGCCCGTTCAGTCGTTGCGGAGAATCGTATGGCCGATCGTGTCCAGCATCTCTCTGTTCACGCTGTCAACAGCGTCCATCCGACCCTGAGCTTGTCGCCGACCATCGAGGAGGTCGACCGGCTCCGGCAGGCATTCATCAACAATCCGGATTCAGCGGTCGCGGCACAGGATTATGCATCTAACCTGCGCGTCTTTATCGAAGCACGTCTAGGCGATCTGTTCGATGATTTGGCGGAGCCGGCCCACGCGACATCGACGCAGGCGCTCACCCTCTTCCCTCTGCTTGATCGACTGCGCGCGCTGATAACCAATGGCGGCGGCGAGTTGTTCTCCAATCCGGTCCTGCGGCGTTTCGTCGGTGACCCTGGGCTAGTCGATGGGGCGGATCCACGACGCGTCCTCAACAAGGCCCATCACAGCGAACGGGCATCCATCACGTATGTCGATGTGAAAGACGTCGAACCGGCATTCGTTCGACTGCGGACCGGGATCGAGAAGGTGCACGAGCAGTTCCGATTGCATCGTTGGCGTGAACCGCTGGCGCCGACCGATGCCTCGGAGACCAACGTCGTGTCTCTGCCAACGATGGCGCGACCTACATTTTCGGTGCCGATCTGCCCCGACATTGCAGCCTTCTCCCGCTCGGTACCGGCCGGCGGCTCCCAGGACATGGCCACCGAACAACTCAACGGCGAATGGTTCGACGGAAAGGCTTTGTTCTACGTTCGAGGCGAGACACTGGGCTTCGCAGTTCCATCCGGCGCGGTCGCAATCGTCGAGGCGGAAGCCTATCCCGGCCGCGACCGAAACCTCGTGATTGCTCGGCATCAGGGTAACGTGCTGGCGCGGCGGCTGCTCAAGGCACCCGGCTCACTTGGTATTTCACTCGCGACGCAAACGCCTGATCCCCGAATCCCGCGCCCGACGATGACCTATGACGAGAGTAAGGTTCGACTGTTTCGCATCGTTGGCGCGATTTTCACCGATATGGCTCCGCCATCCGGTGGTGGCGAAGCGACGGCAATCGACATGGTGCAGGAACTCGGTCGGATCGAGGTCGCTTACCGGATCCGCGAAGACAGCGCCGTGCCCCTTGCATTACCCGGCCAGATCATTCTGGGCGGTGCGGAACTGACCCCAAGCGAACTCGACGCATGGGAAGGGAAACTCGCCGCCGTTACGCTCGACGACGGGACAAGCATCTTTAAGCGCGTTGGCGCAAGCCTTTCTGGCAGCCTCGCTCACCTCCGCCAGTTCGAGACGATCGGCGGCCTTGGGTCGTCGATGGTGGTTGCCACCGAGGTATTGGACGGTGCCGCCAGCGCGCCGGCGATGGTTTCTGCGCGCCGGGTTTTGGGCGTGCTCTATGACCAGACTTGAAAGCTGATATCTTCTGGTACTTCCTTTGATTTTCAATGCCTTATGTCAAGAGTGAAAGCGTCTGAATACCCGCGCAATGTCCGGGGTGCATTTAGAGAGCTATAGCGTAGACATAGTTCTCATCATCACCCGGCGGGGCGCGCCATTCTCCCCTAATCGTTGATTGCTGGTTCTTCGAAACGGGCAGAGAATCTCCCGTGCTGCGGCGGATGGCGAGAATGTCAGCGGGAAATTCACCAGCGAACGATAATCCCTTTCTCGCAAGCTAGTCTCTACGGTGAAGGTGACATCGGCCAAGGTGCCTAGGTCAAGCACCTGCTCCATAGTTTTATCGGGGCGGAGCCGCAGACTTCCTGAGCGAACAGGACCAATCGACTAGCTGTGTGCGAACATGCTCGGGACGAAAGCCAAGTCCGATGAGGCGGCCGGTCAGCCGGGGCAACAGTGGCGACCGGGCAATCAGGCGCATGAAGAGAGGAGGCTTCGGACTTCGTGCGCTGTCTGCCTCACCCGCACGCTTTCGGCTGCGCATCATCAGTTGTAGTTTTTGGGTCGCTCTGGTTGGAAAGGCGCGTCGGCGCTGCACGGCCTCCAGCAAGCGCGTTTTCATTCGTCCTTCGCGCAAGGCTTCAGCCAGTAGGTTGGCCGTCGCTATAGCGTCCTGAATAGCGAGGTTCACACCAACGCCGCCAATCAGCGACATGGCGTGTGCGGCATCCCCGATAAACAACAGGCCGGGTTTCCACCACGTCTTCAGGCGGTCGATCCGAACGCTCAGCAGATGCACGTCATCCCAAGAGCGGATCTCCTTGAAGCGGTCCGCAGGCAAAGGTGCGACCTCAGCGATCCTTGCGCGAAGCGCACCAATTCCGCCGTCCTTCAGCGCGTCGACGGTCCCCTTGGTGATGACGTAGCCGCACTGCCAGTAGTCGCCTCGGTCGATCAGAACCAGCCCCTGTCGCGGGCCGGCATGGCTCATCGCTTGCTGGGGATCGCCGGCCTTTTTCGAGACCTTCATCCATAGAATATCTGTGGCCGTGCCAAAGCTCTGAAACTCAAGTCCCGCAGCCTTGCGGGTGGCGGAATTGCGTCCGTCGGCACCGATTACGAGATCGGCATCAAGAACCAGATTGCGGTCGCTCTGGCGAGCATTCACGCCGACAACTCGACCTGCTTCCCAACGGAGCGACGTTATCTCGGTCGACATCAGCAAGCGGAAGCGCGGAAATCCCGCTGCCTTCCGTGCCAGAAAATTCAGGAAATCCCATTGGGGCATGAACGCGATGAACTTGGCGCGCGTCGGCAGTTTGGAGAAGTCTGCGATCGTGACCTTGCGTCCTTCGATCTCAGCGTGGAGCTGATAGGCTTTCTGATGGGGAAGCGTGAGAAGTTCGTCGAGATAGCCAAGCTCGTGCATTGCTTCGAGTGTCGAAGGATGGATGGTATCTCCACGAAAATCGCGCAGGAAGTCCTGGTGCTTCTCGATGACCGTTACGTCGACCCCGGATCGGGCCAGAAGGAGTCCGAGCATCAGGCCGGCCGGTCCCGCCCCCACGACGACGCAGCTCTGGCTCCTTTCCAGATTGGAATAAAGGTATCTCAACTCCATACCTCCTGTCGTTTCGAGGCTAGTGGAGGGGCTTATCCGCATGATCTGTCGCCGTGCTGCAGCAATAGGGCGCGTCGTCCCCATCGCTCTCGCCTTCGGCGACCCGCTTGATCACCTTTTCAAGGTCTTCCAGTTGAGCGATCTTCTCCTCGACGGAAGCGAGCTGCTGTTTTGCGATACGGAGTGCCTCGGGCGAACGCGAGGCCGAGACGTCGGCTAGATGAAGCAGATCCCTGATCGCATCGATGTCAAACCCGAGATCCCGCGCCCGGCGAATGAACAGTAATCGTTTGACCGCATCATGATCGTAGCGTCTCTGATTGCCCTTGTTTCGCAAGCCCTCGGGCAAGAGACCGATCTGCTCGTAATAGCGGATCGTTGGAATCTTGACCCCCGTGATCTGGGAGAGTTTGCCGATGCCCAGGTCCATGGCTGTTGTCCTTTCTGAAGGGTGGTGCCAGTTCATGAATGGGTTTTCCGAGCGCGATGTTCGCCGTTGCTACGATTGGTTCCGGCCGGGCAAAGCCGCCCGTCAAGTTTGACGGACGGCTTCTTCGACGGGAGGGATCAGTAGCTCTCGGCTGGTATCAGGGGGCGTGAAGACGTGCCGTCGTCACGTTCGTCGTCGTTCGACTTCGCCCCCTTGAAGCGCAAGAGCCGGAGCGCATTCAGCGTCACGATCGCGGTGGCGCCGGTATCGGCGAGGACTGCGATCCAGAGGCCGGTGATCCCTAGGACGCTGGTAACGAGAAACAGGCCCTTCAGCGCCAAAGCGAAGACGACGTTCTGATGGATGTTGGCCATTGTCGCACGGGACAGCGCCACAAGATGGGCAACATCCGTCACTCGGCTCTTCAGCAGGGCGGCGTCCGCCGTCTCGATTGCCACGTCGGTTCCGCCGCCCATGGCGATCCCGACATCGGCGGTTGCGAGCGCAGGGGCATCGTTGATTCCATCACCGACCATAGCCACCTTGGTCGTTCGTTTCATCTCGTTCACGAGATCGAGCTTGTCCTGCGGCAGAAGCTCGGCGCTCCATTCGATACCAAGACCCTTGGCGATCGCCTGAGCGGTGCGCCGATTGTCGCCGGTCAGCATCACGGAACGAACGCCCATCGCTTTGAGCCGGGCAATCCCCTCGGGCGCGTCTCGCCGCGGTTCGTCGCGCAAGGCGATCAGGCCGATTGCTTCCCGCGTCCCCTCATCAAAGAGGACGGCAACGGTGTTGCCGCGATCTTCGAGCCCTTCGATTGCGCTCTGCTCGTGCTTACCGATCACTACCACGTTCGCGGCATGGCTCGGGGAGCCGACGGCAAGGCGGCGCCCGACGACCGTGGCATGGACTGCCTTCCCGGCCGTCGCAGAGGCGTCCTGCGCCGGAGGGACCGCTATGCCGGAAGCCTCTGCTCGGTTGATGATCGCCTTGGCAAGCGGATGGCTGGAACCCGTCTCGACCGCTGCCGCCAATGCGATGACGTCCTTCTCCTCGTTCTTGCCGAAGGCCACCGTTTCGGTGACGCGCGGCTTGCCCTCAGTAAGCGTCCCTGTCTTGTCGAAGGCGATAGCATTCACCTTGCCGATGGTTTCGAGGGCGTTGCCGCCCTTGATCAGCAGGCCGCGGCGGGTGCCGACGGCAAGGCCCGAGGCGATCGCCGCAGGCGTCGAGAGAACGAGCGCGCAGGGACATGCGATCAGCAAGAGCGCGAGGCCGCGATAGATCCAGGTGTCCCAATCGCCGCCCATCGCCAGTGGCGGCACGATGACGATCAGCGCAGCGATCAGCATCACGGCCGGGGTATAGTAGCGGCTGAAATTCTCGATGAAACGTGCGGTAGGAGCCTTGGCGGACTGAGCCTGCTCGACGAGCTGGATGATGCGCGAGATCGTGTTGTCGGCAGCGGCCTTTTCGACGCGAACCTTGAGAACGCCATCGACATTGATGGACCCAGCATAAATGCTCTCGCCCTTGGCTTTGGCGCGCGGGACCGATTCTCCGGTGATGGGCGATTCGTCGAGGCTGGAAGTGCCTTGGACGATCTGTCCGTCGGCCGGCACTCGGTCGCCGGGCCGCACAAGAACAAGGTCGTTCACGCGCAAGGAAGTCGCCGGGACGCTGCGCTGAGCGCCGCTGGGATCAAGCAGAATTGCGGTCTTTGGCACCAGCGACGCAAGGGCCTTTATGCCAGCGCGAGCGCGTCCGGCTGCAACGCTTTCAAGCAACTCGCCGACCGCGAACAGGAACACCACCGCAGCCGCCTCTTCGGCCTCGCCGATCACCAAGGCGCCGATCGCGGCCACGCTCATCAGTGTCTCAATCGAGAATGGCGACCCTGACGTCGCGAGAGCAAACGCCTTGCGGGCGAACGGCAGGACGCCTGCGACGACGGCGAGTGCAAAGATCCACTCTGCATAGAGGGGGATAAACTGGGCGATGAGGTAGGCCGAGCCCATCAGCAGACCGAGGCCGATGACGTGCTTGCCCTTGCGAGTCTGCCACCAGCGTTGATTGCGCATGGCTGGCGCGGGCGCAACGTCCACGGCGACGTCGGACGAAGACGAAAGTTCGCGTGTGTTGGATACCCCGAAGCCGAGGCTCTTGATGGTCCTTTCGATGTCGGCAACCTTGGTGCCCGAGCCGGGAACCAAGTTGAGTTCAAGCATTTCGGTCGTGAAGTTCACGCGAATGTCGGAAACATCGGGCATTCTTGCAAGTGCGACTTCGATCTTGCCGACGCAACTCGCGCAATCCATGCCCTCGACCCGCATCGAGACATTGGGCGGAGATGTCGGATCTGTGCGCGAGACCGGCGTTTGCGCGAGCTGACCATGATCGTGGCCACCGCAGTCGCTGTGATCATGATGATGCGCATGGTGGTGATCGTGCCCATGATCATGCTCACCGGAGCAGCCGCTGTGGTCATGCCCGCTGTGCGCTTCGGAATGCCGGGCGGGCGTCGATGGAATGACGGCGGGCGGTAGCTCGGTCACATCGAAGCCGAGCGCGCGGATCTTCCTGGCGATGTCGTTCGACGTCGTTGTGCTGGCCGTATCGCGGGAAAGCTGCAGCGTCTCGGTGGCAAAATTGACGGTAACGTCAGTGATGCCTCCCAGACGGTTCAGTGCAGTCTCGATCTTGCCGACGCAACTTGCGCAATCCATGCCCTCGACGCGAAAGCCCAAGCGCTCACCGCCGCTAGGTGCTGAAAGTCCCGTTGTCATTCCGATCTCCTTTCTCACCACGCGGTGGGCGCGTGCGCAGGCCCCGCATGGCCACGAAAGGAGTCAATACCACGATTGAACAACTATTCAAGCGTATGTTGATAGTATCGGCTTTCGCGGTTTCAGATCACTCCTCGGCGTGATCCTCGGAGATGTGCGTCGCCATGTCGTGGAGAACCTGACGGACATGCTCGTCGGCGATCTCGTAAAAGATCTGCTTGGCCTGGCGCTCGCCCTTGACGAGACGGGCACCGCGCAGCAGGCGCAGATGATGGCTGACCAGGGATAGGGACAGGTCGATTTTCTCCGCGATCTCGCCGACCGAAATCGGACCGGGCATGCAGCTCAGGAGGATTTTCAGCCGTGAAGGATCGCCGAGAAGCCGGAAGGTTTCCGCCAGGATCGTCACCTCGTTCTGCGAGAGCGAGGAATGGTCGAGGTGGCTGCGTGTCTCTGTTGCGCTCGGGGTTGCGGCCTCGGCCTGCTTTTCGACCCGTAGTTTCGGTTTACCGGCAGTCATCAGCGATTTTCACCTGTGTCTTGAGGCGGTTCACGCCCGTTTGATGGCAACGTGTCGGCCACGTCGATTTGTCTCGTCCAATCTACCGGAAGGCTGCGCGATCTCAATGCGCAACAGGCCCGATACTTCCCGATCAGCGAGTCGGAGCGATCGTAGCCGGCACCACGTCAGTCTTCATCTGCTGATGTCGTCCTGCGCTTCGGAAATTTCGACCCCGGAGCAAGAACAGCCTTGACTTTACAAGCGCTGGAAGCCGCACGCTGACGGCAATCCACTCTTCCGGGAGGCCGTTTGACGGTCTGCCGGAAGCCAATCCACGTCTAAAGCAAGAAGGGCAAGGACATGCCAGAAGCCAACACGCCACACATCCTCATCTATACGACGCCGACCTGCCCGGACTGCCATGCACTCAAGCGTTGGCTGGCCCAGCAGGGTCTCGCCTATGAGGAGCGTGACCTGACCGACCCCAAGATCGCCGAGGAGGCAAAGGCACGCACGGGTGTCAGGGTCGCTCCTATTACAATCGTAGGGTCGGAAGTTTTCTACGGAACCTTCCCAAGCCAGAAGCCGGGACTCGTCAAGGCTCTAGGTTTGACCGGGAGTGCATGATGACGACCAGGTTCGTTGATATTCGGCAGGCACGGGTCAGTCTGGAGGTCCAGGAGGGACAAACCATCCTCGACGCAGCACTTGCCGCAGGCATACCTTATCCCCACGGCTGCCGTTCCGGCCGCTGCGGCTCGTGCAAGTCACGTCTGATCGAGGGCGAGGTGGAACTGCTCCAGCATTCTCGCTTCGCCCTCAGCGAGGAAGAGAAGGCCGACGGCCTGATCCTGGCATGCCGCGCGGTGCCGCAGACCGATGCGGCTGTCGCCTGGCTTGGCAGCGATGACGATGATGCGGTTGAGGCTCCTCGACGGGTGGAGGCCATCGTGTCCGGCCTCGATGACCTTACCCACGACATCAAACTGGTGCGAATCTCGCCTGTGGATGGCTCCCCGTTGCTCTTCACGGCCGGACAGTATGCCCAGGTCGGATTCGATGGTGTGCCCGCGCGCAGCTACTCCATGGCCAATCGTCACGGCGACGACAGCCTCGAATTTCACATTCGCAAGGTTCCGGGCGGCGTCACCTCGCAGCACGTCCATGAGGCACTGAAGGCCGGTGACAAGCTGACGCTCGAATTTCCACTAGGCTCCTCCTATCTGCGCCAGCATCATTCCGGCCCGATCCTGTGCATCGCCGGCGGTTCCGGTCTGGCGCCGATCAAGTCGATCGTGGAAACAGCCCTTGCGCACGGCATGAAGCAGCCGATCCATGTCTACTTCGGCGCACGCGGCGCGCGTGATCTCTATCTCGTCGAGCATTTCGAGACCCTGGCGGACCGCCACAACAATCTCAGCTTTACGGCTGTCTTGTCCGATACACAGGTAGCCCCCCATCGGCACGGGTTCGTGACCGACGCGGTGGCCGAGGATCTCGCGGACTTCGACGGGTGGAAAGCCTATGTCGCAGGCCCGCCCCCGATGGTTGATGCGGCGATGGCAATGGCATTTGCGCGCGGGCTGCGACCCGAGGACATGCACGCCGACGTTTTCTTCACGCCCGAAGGGCAGGAAGGCTAGTCGCCTCGTTCAATGAAATCAGGCGAGAGCCTGCGCTGCGAGGAATCGCGGCGCAGGCTTTTTTCATTCATTTCAGGCGGATATGCTGAGCTCGGTCATCATGCCGGTCTGGAGATGCGGCATATGATGGCAGTGCAGCATCCAGCGCGCCGCCTCTCCGGCGTCGAGCGCGACGGTCACCATGGCCATCGGAGGAACATAAACGGTGTCGCGCCGTGCCCCATCGAAGCGCTTGCCGTTGATGTCCACGACCTGGAAGACATGGCCGTGCAGATGCATCGGATGCCCCATCATCGACATATTGTGAAACATGATCTCGACCCGCTCGCCCGTCTTTGCAAGGAGGGGCTTGTGATCTCCCCAGACCTTGCCGTCGATGGTCCAGACATAGGGCTGCATCGAGCCGCCCAGCATAACCATGTGGCTGCGCTGTGGCGCACGCGAGGGAAGGCCGTCCGAGGCGCGCAGCTTCAGCTCTTGCGACAGGTCGATGTCGAACGCAGGCGCATCCGCTTCGCCAAGCGCCGGGATCTTCTCAATGGTCGCGCCGGGCGTGGCGAGGATCAACCCCGTGCGCTCCTTCGACCCCTCGCGCGACGCAAGCACGGGCCACGCCCCTTCACCGGCAAGCTCCAGATCCAGATCGAGGCGTTGGCCCATGGCGATACCGAAACGACTGCCTTCGAGGCCCGCGATGGCATGGCCGTCGACTGCCACGAGTCTCGCAGACAGCCCACCCGTATCGATCCAGAAAACAGTGGCCGAGGCGCCGTTGATCACCCGCAGCTTTACCCGTCCGCCCTTCTCGACCATGATGATCTCCGGGTCGGACAAGGTGCGGTCGTTGGTCAGGTAGGCGTCCCAATTGTAGTCATTCAGATCCATGGCCATGCCCTGCATCGAGGACATATCCATCTGCATGCCTGAATGGTCCATCGAGGCGCCGGGGGCGGCGTGGCCTCCCATGGCGCTCATATCGTGGCCGCCGCCGTGCCCGCCGGTGATCTCCTGCATGACCTCTTCGGGCGCCTTGAACGAGAAGTCATGGAGAAACATCACGACTTCCTGGCGGTCGGCCGCCACGTCTTCGGCGCTGCGCACGATCAGCGGCGCGGCGAGCAGGTTCATCTCCTGGAGCGGGATGTGCGCGTGCATCCAGTATGTGCCGGGGAGCGGCTCGTAGTCATAGGAGCGCGTTTCGTCGGGTTGCAGCATCGGCTGTGGCAGATCCGGGACGCCATCCTGCTCGTTGGGCGGGATCTGGCCATGCCAATGGATGAGGGTCGGAACATCCAGGCGATTGGTAAGACTGGCGCGAAAGCGTTGGCCTGGATTGAGAACCAATCCCTGTCCACTCGGGCCTTCCAAGCCGAAGACTGTGGCGGCGCGTCCATTGACGTCCAGCACCCGTGTCGCGGCGCTGAGCGATATGGCGTTTTGCGCCATGGCAAAGCGCGGTAGAGCTGCTGTGGACAACGTGGCAGCGCTTGCGGCAAGAAAGCCGCGTCGTGAAATAAGTGTCATTTTCGGTCTCCTGGGAGAACTATGCTCCCTCTGAGTTCAGATCGGCGTGCGCTTATGCAGCCACTGGTTTTCAGCGAGACTGGGATTGGGAGGGCGTTCATTCCGTTCGGGGCTGAGACCGGCGAGGTTCGTCGTCTCCGGTAGTGCCCAACGCGCCGAGGTAGGCTGAATCGCATTTCCGGGCTGGTCAGACACGAACCAAGAGCCCATGCCAGAGCATACGAAGTAGCAGAAGCCATCGCTTCCGGAACAGATTCGATCTTCCTGACATGCCTCGGGAGAGGAGTATGCGGTGCGATGCGGCGCTTCGTGTTTTGAGGCGATCGTTTGGGAGACGGTGGCCATGCGGGCGCCGTGCGCCGGCACAGCCAACGCCACCGTGACGAAGGAGAAGATCATCAGCACTGCGATGAACAGACGACGCATCGGCGTCAAAACTCCTTGTCAGACAACATTCCGCGCATCCTTGGCTGGATGAATCTTATATGTCGCAACCGCCGCCGCGCATCATTGCTGACGCACCGCGGCGGTTCCTACATATCAAAATCACTGGCCGCGCGCGGCGAGCCATTCCCGCATCATAGCGATCTCACCTTCTTGGGCCGAGATCACCTCCTCGGCGAGTTTGCGGACCTCGGGGTCAGTGCCGTATTGCAGCACGATCCGCGCCATGTCGATCGCGCCCTGGTGGTGCGGGATCATGCCGCGCATGAAGTCGATGTCGGCGTCGCCGGTGAAGTCGACTGTCATGTCGGCGTGCATACGGTTATTGGCTTCGATGTAAGCCTGCGTGGATGGGTTGTCGGAGGCCGGCATCGAATGCCCCGGCATGTCGTGGCCTTGCATGGTGGTATCCGTGTTCAGTTGGCTTTGTGCGATGGCGAGGCCGGCGCTGATGGCGAGTGCGCCGCCAATGAAAATCGGGGTCAGCTTGTGCATGATCTTGCTCCTGTTCACTTCACGGTCGCCGGATAGCCAGCCTCTTCGAGAACCTGCCGAAGGGCTGCCGGGGTTGCGGTCGTCTCGACCTTGACCATCCGCTGGGCGGGGTTGGTATCGATCTTGGCGGTCGGATCGACCGACTGGATCGCCTTGGTGACGGACTTGGCGCAACCGCCGCAGGTCATGCCTTCGATCTTGAGTTCCATGAGCTTTCTCCTTTGGGTTCGGTTCTCATGGTCCTCAAGTTGGGGTTTCCAACGATGGTAAGGTCAAGAGGAAACGAAAAGGAATTTTTACCCTTGACCTTCCCATCGTTGGAAGGAGCATATCAGTGTCCGAACTCGAATTCTGACTTAGAAAGGAGGCGGCAATGGATGCCCCTGTTCGAGCTGCGGACAAGATGAATGCAGCAATTTCCCTGCCTATCGAGGGCATGACCTGCGCATCCTGCGTCGGCCGTGTCGAGAGAGCCCTGAAGGCCGTCCCCGGCGTCGCCAACGCGGTCGTCAATCTGGCGACCGAGAAGGCCAGCATCACGACGAACGACACGGTTGATCGCATAGCGCTCGTCAAGGCGGTCGAAAATGCTGGCTATGAAGTGCCGGCCAGCTTCAGTGCGCCGAAAGCTGCCCTCCTTGAAGTGCCGATCGAAGGCATGACCTGCGCTTCTTGTGTGGGGCGGGTGGAAAAGGCCCTCAAGGCCATCCCCGGCGTTGCCAATGCCGTGGTCAACCTCGCTACCGAGAAAGCCAGCATCACGACGAGCGGCCCGGTGGACCGAGCGGTCGTCGTGAAGGCCGTGGAGGACGCAGGCTACGCGGTTTCGGCAAGTTTCACCGCGCCGGCGGCGGCTTCGCTTGAGGTCGCGATCGAGGGCATGACCTGCGCCTCCTGCGTGGGACGTGTCGAAAAGGCGCTCAAGGCCGTGCCGGGCGTCACCAACGCCGTCGTCAACCTCGCCACCGAGAAGGCCACCGTCCAGGGAACCGCCGATGCTGCGGCCATCGTCGCGGCAATCGCGAACGCGGGCTACGAGGCCAAGGTGATCGCGGCGGCGACCGGGGCGGGCCAGGCCGAGGTCGATGACCGCGCCGAGAAGAAGGAAGCCGAACGCCGTGAGCTGACCCGCGATTTCACCATCGCGGCGGTTCTGACCGCGCCGGTCTTCATCCTGGAGATGGGGTCGCACCTCATTCCGGGCGCGCACGACATGATCGCCGCGACCATCGGCATGCAGAACAGTTGGTATCTTCAGTTCGTGCTGACGACGCTGGTGCTGTTCGTGCCCGGCATCCGCTTCTACGACAAGGGCCTCCCGGCGCTCTGGCGGCTGGCTCCCGACATGAACTCGCTGGTCGCCGTCGGCTCGCTGGCCGCCTACCTCTATTCGCTGGTGGCGACCTTCGCGCCGGGCTTCCTGCCCGCTGGGACGGTGAACGTCTATTATGAAGCCGCCGCGGTTATCGTCACCCTGATCCTGCTCGGCCGGTTGCTCGAGGCCCGCGCCAAGGGGCGCACTTCGGAAGCGATCAAGCGGCTGGTCGGACTTCAGGCCAAGACCGCGCGTGTCCGCCGCGACGGCAAGACGGTCGATCTGCCGATCGATTCGGTGCTGTCCGGCGACATCGTGGAGGTCCGCCCCGGCGACCGTATCCCGGTCGATGGTGAAGTCATCGAGGGCGAAAGCTATGTCGACGAGTCGATGATCACCGGCGAACCGATCCCGGTGTCCAAGACGAGCGGCAGCGAGGTCGTGGCCGGAACCGTGAACCAGAAGGGCGCCTTCGCGATCCGGGCCACGGCGGTCGGCGGCAACACGGTGCTGTCGCAGATCATCCGCATGGTCGAGGAAGCACAAGGGTCGAAGCTGCCGATCCAGGCGCTGGTCGACAAGGTGACGATGTATTTCGTGCCGGCGGTCTTCGCCGTCGCCGCCCTCACCTTCGCTGCATGGCTCTATTTCGGCCCGTCGCCTGCGTTGACCTTCGCGCTGGTCAATGCCGTCGCCGTGCTGATCATCGCCTGCCCCTGCGCCATGGGTCTGGCAACGCCGACCTCGATCATGGTCGGCACCGGCCGGGGCGCGGAGCTGGGCGTGCTGTTCCGCAAGGGTGAAGCGTTGCAACTGCTGAAGGATGCCAAGGTGGTGGCCGTCGACAAGACCGGCACGCTGACCGAAGGCAAGCCGGCGCTGACCGACCTCGAACTGGCCGCCGGCTTCGACCGGACGACGGTGCTGGGCCTGGTCGCAGCCGTCGAAGCCAAGTCGGAACACCCGATTGCCCGCGCCATCGTGGATGCGGCCGAGGCGGAAGGCATTGCACTGCCCGCCGTGTCGGACTTCGAGTCGGTGACCGGCTTCGGCGTGAAGGCCGTGGTCGACGGCAAGCGCATCGAGATCGGCGCGGATCGCTACATGGTCGAGCTTGGCCATGACGTGGCGGGCTTCGCCCAGGTTGCCGAACGTCTGGGCAACGAGGGCAAGTCGCCGCTCTATGCGGCGATCGACGGCAAGCTGGCGACGATCATCGCCGTGGCCGACCCGATCAAGGAGACGACGCCGGCGGCGATCAAGGCGCTGCACGACCTCGGCCTGAAGGTCGCGATGATCACCGGCGACAACAAGCGCACGGCCAAGGCCATCGCGGCTCGCCTGGGCATCGACGAGGTGGTGGCGGAGGTGCTGCCGGACGGCAAGGTCGACTCGATCCGCCGGCTCAAGGCCGAGCATGGCAAGGTCGCCTTCGTCGGCGACGGCATCAACGACGCTCCGGCGCTGGCCGAGGCGGATGTGGGTCTCGCCATCGGCACGGGCACGGACATCGCCATCGAGGCGGCGGACGTGGTGCTGATGTCGGGCAGCCTGACCGGGGTGCCGAACGCCATCGCGCTGTCCAAGGCGACGATCGGCAATATCCGGCAGAACCTGTTCTGGGCCTTCGCCTACAACACGGCCCTGATCCCGGTCGCCGCGGGTGCGCTCTATCCGGCCTACGGCATCCTCTTGTCGCCGGTCTTTGCCGCCGGCGCCATGGCCCTGTCGAGCGTCTTCGTCCTCGGCAATGCGCTCCGGCTCAAGACCTTCAAGGTCCAGGGCTGATGAAACCAGACAGCCGATCCTATATTTAGGGTCGGCTGTCCTTACATATGGGAGATTGTTCATGAACATCGGACAGGCAGCAAAGGCATCGGGCGTTTCGGCCAAGATGATCCGCTACTACGAGCAGACAGGTCTCATCCCGGCTGCTGATCGGAAGGACTCCGGCTACCGCGATTATTCGGCTACCGATGTCCACATGCTGCGCTTCATCCGCCGCGCGCGCGACCTCGGTTTTTCGGTGGCCGAGATCGGCGACCTGCTCAACCTCTGGCGCGACGAGACGCGACAGAGCGCAGAAGTGAAGCGCTTGGCGCAGGGCCATATCGACGCGCTGGAGAGGAAGATCGCGGATATGCAGGACATGGCCCACACGCTCACCATGCTGGTGAACGCCTGCCAAGGGGATCATCGGCCGCATTGCCCGATCCTACAGCGCCTTGAGACCGATCAGGACGATGAAGATCTTTCGATCCGGCCTCGGTCCGGCGCGGTCAATCGCTCGCTGCAATAACCGCATGCCCAAGCAGCCTTTCGGCTGCGAGGGCGCAGAGCGAGGACCTGACCCGGTGCGTCCCCGCCAAAATGGCGGGGACATTGCGTTTCAGGCTTGCGGTTTGCGTGCCGCTTGCCAGAGCAACGGCACGAGGATCAAGGCGACCGGCGGAAACAATAGCCAGTTGATTGCCGCCCAGCCCGAGTTGTGCAGGACGCTGCCTGCCAGAAACGAGACGGCGGCGGTCGTGCCGAAGACCATGAAGTCGTTTGCGCCCTGCGCCTTGGCGCGCTCGCCCGGCGTATGGCAGTCTGTGACCATCGCCGTCGCTCCGATGAAGCTGAAATTCCAGCCGATGCCCATGATGGCCAGAGACCCCCAGAAATTGATTAGCTCAAGCCCGGCCAGCGCGACGATGGCCGAGACGGCGATGAGCAGCATCCCCGCCGCCGTCACACGCTCCTTGCCG
The DNA here is from genome assembly GCF_042648745.1 of Paracoccus angustae. Lineage (NCBI taxonomy): Bacteria > Pseudomonadati > Pseudomonadota > Alphaproteobacteria > Rhodobacterales > Paracoccaceae > Paracoccus > Paracoccus angustae. Next base: position 78,743 of record NZ_JBHRXY010000005.1, on the reverse strand, counting down.
AAGCGTGTCATGAGGCGGCCGGTGACGAAGCTCGGCGCGAACATCGCCAGTAGATGCCACTGGATTCCGAGTGCTGCGCTGTCGACCGAATGGCCGGTATTGACCATCGCGATCGGTGCGGCCGTCATGACGAAAGCCATGAGGCCGTAGGAGACGACGCCGGCCGCGACGGCAAGCATGTAGCGGGGCATCATCAGGATCTGGATCAGGGAACGGCCGGAGCTTTCCGACGCGGATTGCGAAGCGGATTGCGGCGTGCGCAGCATCAACAGAATCGGGATCGACAACAACGGAAGCGCCGCCTGGCTGAGGAAGCTGCCGACATAGGGGGTGCCGGGGAAGGAATCGCGTGTCCAGATGACGAGCTGCGGACCGATTACAGCCGCGATCAGCCCACCGACCATCACCCAGGAGATTGCTCGTGCCTTCAAAGCGCCTTCGGCAGCATCGGCGGCAGCGAAGCGATAGCTTTGGACGTAGGAACCGTAGAGACCGGCGGTAAAGCAGCCGACGCAGAACAGTAGGAACGACGATACGAAGATGCCAAACGCCGCGATGAGTCCCGCTGCGAGGCCGAACAACGCGCCGAACAGATAACCGCCACGGCGCCCCCAGGCGCGCATGACGAAGGCGGCGGGCAGCGTGCCGATTGCGAGGCCGAGACCGAAGAGACTGACCGGCAGCGTCACCCATGCGGGGTTGTCGGCAAGCTGCTGGCCGACCAGGCCGCCGAGCGACATGACGATCGGCGCGCTCGATCCTCCGAGCGCCTGCGCGGCAGTAAGGACGGTGATGTTGCGCCGGACAGTTACCGTATCGTCCATTGGACCTCCCACGATTATTTGCTTCGACGTTGACATGCCGGCAAAACTCTTGGGTTTTGCGGGAACCAAACTTTTGCTCTAACGTATATATACCCATACCGGGTAGGGGTAGCTGGATGTGCAACAAAAATTCCAAGCAGATCATCGCGTCGCTCAACCGGATCGCCGGGCAGGTTCGCGGTGTCGGCCAGATGGTCGAGGACGAGCGATACTGCATCGACATTCTCAACCAGATCCACGCGGTTAAAGCCGCGCTCTCCAAGGTGGAGAACCAGGTGTTGCGATCGCATGCCGCCTGCTGCGTCGAGGAGGCGATCGCATCGGGCGATGCAGACCTTCAGCGCGCCAAGTTCAATGAACTGGTGGAGGTGTTCGCGAAAGCGAAACTTTAGATCGAAGGGATCAGACTATGGCGACCCATGCAGCCAAACGCGCCGAACTTCATAGAATGGTGATGGAAAACCATACCTGCCCCTACGGGTTGAAAGCGCTCGATCTGCTCAAGCGGGAAGGCTACGAGGTCGACGATCACCATCTGACGACCCGCGCGGAGACGGACGCCTTCAAGGCAAAGCATGATGTTCAATCGACGCCGCAGACCTTCATAGGCGGCAAGCGGATCGGCGGTTACGATGATCTCGTCCGGTTCTTCGGCGGCAAGGTCGAGGACAAGGATGCCGTTACCTACAAGCCGGTGATCGCGCTGTTCGCGATGGCTGCCCTAATGGCTTTGGCCGCGAGTTGGGCGGCGTTCGGGAACCTCGCGACGGTCCAAGCCGCCGAATGGCTCATCGCCATCGCGATGTGCCTTCTTGCCCTTCAGAAACTGAAGGACGTGGAAGGCTTCGCGACCATGTTCCTGAACTACGACCTTCTGGCGCAGCGATGGGTCCGATATGCCTACATCTATCCCTTCGCGGAGGCGCTCGCCGGCGTCCTGATGATCTCCGGTGCCCTGATGTGGGTGTCGATCCCCGTCGCGCTGTTCATCGGCGGCATCGGCGCGGTCTCGGTGTTCAAGGCGGTCTATATCGACAGGCGCGAGCTGAAATGCGCCTGCGTCGGTGGCGACAGCAACGTGCCGCTCGGCTTCGTGTCGCTCACCGAGAACCTCATGATGATCGGCATGGCGGTCTGGATGATCTTCAAGCCGATGGGCATTGGACACTGACAACCGCGAAAGGACGATCAAATGGCGAGCGACCACACGGCTCATGGCGGGCATTCGGGGAATAGCCACGGCTCCCATGGCCGTCCCTATCTGATGTTCTGGATCAACATGATCCTCGGCCTCATCGTGATGTATGTCGTGATGTTTTCGATGATCGACGGCTGGGGCGACTTCCGGAACAATCTGAACATGCTTTACATGGCGATAACCATGTGGGCGCCGATGGGCATCTTCATGCTGGCGACGATGCCGGGCATGTTTCCGAACCGCAGCGTGAATATTGTCCTCTATGTGCTTTTTGTCGTCCTTACCCTGGGATCATTTTGGGCGACTCGATCCCAAGCCATGATCGATGACCGCCAGTTTATCGACTCGATGATTCCGCATCACTCGGGAGCCATCTTGATGTGCAGAGAGGCCAACCTGTCGGACGCCGAGCTTCTGGCGTTGTGTGAAGAGATTGAGGTCGCCCAGCGTCGCGAGATCGAGCAAATGCAGGCGATTGCTGGCCGGCTGAACGATTAGTCGGGGCTTGGTTCGCATGCGGTGGCAACCTGCATGCGGGGAGATAAGGGAAGCGGAGGCTTACTATGGTTCACGACCATAACCATCATCAAGGCGCCGCCCATGCCCATAACAAGGGGCACGGTGGCGGATCGGGCCATCACACCGCGACTGCGGAGGCAAGCGATACTGTGAAGGACCCCGTTTGTGGGATGTCCGTGGACCCCACAACGGCTAAGCACCGAGCCCAATACCAGGGCGCGACGTATTATTTCTGCTCCGAGAACTGCCAGACCAAGTTCATGGCCGATCCGGGCAAATATGTTGGACCATCGGAACCGACCCAGGCAGCGGTAGTGCCGGAGGGCACGATCTTTACCTGTCCGATGCACCCCCAGATCCGTCAGGTCGGTCCAGGATCATGCCCGATCTGCGGGATGGCGCTGGAACCCGAAATGCCGACGGCCGAAACCGGACCCAGTGCGGAACTGGTCAACATGACTCGACGGTTCTGGGTGGGTGCCGCCCTTTCTGTTCCGGTGGTCTTCCTTGGGATGGGCAGCGAACTTTTCGGCCTGCATCGTTACATTCCTGGCCAGATCAACAACTGGCTGCAACTCATACTGGCGACGCCGGTGGTGCTGTGGGCAGGCTGGCCGTTCTTTCAGCGCGGCTGGGCGTCCGTGGTGAACCGATCGCTCAATATGTTCACGCTCATCGCGATGGGCGTAGGCGTTGCCTGGATTTACTCCGTGGTGGCAACGCTCGCCCCCGACCTGTTCCCGGAAACGGCGCGGATGATGGGAGACACCGTTGCGGTTTACTTCGAGGCGGCCGCGGTGATCACGGTGCTGGCGCTGCTCGGCCAAGTGCTGGAGCTACGCGCGCGCGAACAGACCTCGGGCGCGATACGCGCGCTTCTTGACCTGGCTCCGAAGACAGCCCGACGTATCCGGCCAGATGGCACCGACGAGGAGGTGGCGGTCGAGCATATTGCCGTCGGCGACAAGCTTCGTGTTCGCATGGGCGAGAAAGTTCCGGTGGACGGGACGGTGCTGGAGGGGCGTTCGGCCGTCGATGAATCGATGATTACCGGCGAATCGATGCCGGTCACGAAAGAGCCGGGTGCAAAGCTCATCGCAGGGACCATCAATCAATCTGGCGCTCTGGTCATGGATGCGGCTCGCATTGGTCGCGATACCATGCTTTCGCAGATCGTCCAGATGGTGGCGCAGGCGCAGCGGTCCCGCGCCCCGATCCAGCGCTTAGCAGACCAGGTGTCCGGCTGGTTCGTTCCACTGGTCATCGTTATCGCCTTGATCGCTTTTGTGGCCTGGACCCTTTTTGGCCCGGAACCCCGGTTGAGTTACGGCCTGATTGCGGCTGTTTCTGTTCTCATCATCGCCTGCCCATGCGCCCTTGGCCTTGCAACGCCGATGTCGATCATGGTTGGCGTCGGCAAAGGCGCCAATCTCGGATTGCTGATCAAGAACGCCGAGGCGCTCGAAAGGCTGGAGAAGATCGATACCCTCGTGGTCGACAAGACCGGCACGCTTACGGAGGGGAAACCGGCCGTCACGGCCATCGTTCCGGTCGATGGGCGGAGCGAGACGGAACTTCTTCAAGCCGCGGCGAGCCTTGAACGTGCGAGCGAACATCCGATTGCACAGGCTATTGTCCGTGCCGCGGTGGAGAAGCAGCTCGCACTGTCGGAACCCTCGGACGTCGACTCTCCTGTCGGTCGGGGAGTCTTGGGAACCGTCGCCGGTCAGCGCGTGCTGATCGGTAGCGCCAAGTTTTTGGAGCTGGAAGGCGTTCAGCCGGGCGCAGCGGCGATCGAGGCGGACGTCATTCGCTCACGCGGGGCCACCGCCGTCTTGGTCGCCATCGACGGCCGGCCCGTCGGCGCCATCGGCGTGGCCGATCCCATACGATCCACTACGCCGGCAGCGCTGGAAGCCCTCCGAAAGGACGGCATCCGCGTGGTCATGATGACTGGTGACAATAAGCTCACGGCTCAGGCGGTGGCAAAAGAGCTGGGCATCGCCGATGTGGAGGCCGAGGTGCTTCCAGAACGCAAGAGCGAGGTTGTTACACGTCTTCGCAAGGAAGGCCGTATCGTCGCCATGGCGGGCGATGGGGTGAATGACGCCCCAGCGCTTGCGGCTGCCGATGTCGGCATAGCGATGGGCGGAGGAACGGATGTCGCCATGGAATCCGCGGGAGTCACGCTGCTAGGCGGTGACCTATTGGGGATCGTGAAGGCGCGTCGCCTGTCGGGAGCGACAATGCGCAATATCCGGCAGAACCTGTTCTTCGCATTCTTCTACAACTCGGCAGGCGTGCCGGTGGCGGCCGGGTTACTGTATCCCGTGATGGGGCTGCTGTTGTCACCGGCGCTTGCCGCACTGGCCATGGCGCTCTCTTCGGTCAGCGTCATTGCCAACGCTTTGCGATTGAGAACTACCAAGATCGACATTTAGTGTCACAGGCCAGCGAAGGGCTGCTCAAGAACGAGGACCGATGATGTCGCGTTTTGGGTCGCCTTCCCTTTCCTCACGCGCATGCGAGAGCATGTCGAGCAGAACGTCACCGACATGCCTGTCGGTGACCTCGTAGAACATTTGCTTCGAGTGGCGAACACGGGTCACCAGGCGCGCGCCACGAAGAAGACGCAGGTGATGGCTGACGAGCGACTGCGAAAGCTCCAGCGCCTCGGAAATATCGGTCACGGATTTCGGACCGTCTTCGCAGTGCAGGAGAATCTTCAGCCTGCTGGGATCACCCAGCAGGCGGAAGGTTTCAGCGAGAAAGTTCAACTCTTGGGACGAAGGGGCTTCTGCGATATTCATGTCGAACCTTCCCGATCAACTGAGTGAACCATCAGGCGCGACCGATCAGTGCGAATGACCCGCATGGGATAGCGCCGCGGTGTTCGGCTCCTCCAAGGTGCAACTGGCTACTCCGTCCCAGTCGATGCCGATCGTCGGGTGTTCGATTTTGAACTTCGTTTTCAGTTCGGCCTCGACCTGTTTCATGACGCTGCGAACATCGACGCCTTCCATCGGCTGCACCTGAAGCGTCGCCAGCACACGACCGGAGGTCAGCGACCAGACATGGATATGGTTGACGCTCTGGATACCAGGAACAGTCTTGAGAAGATGCTCGGAGATCTTGTCGGCGCCGGCGTTGTCAGGTGCGCCTTCGAGCAGGATATGCAGAGTGTTCTTGAGCAGGCTCCATGCACTGCGCAGGATCAGCAGAGACACGAATACCGACAGGATGGGGTCGATAGGAGTCCAACCCGTATACCAGATGACGACAGCGGCGACGATCGCACCCACCGAGCCGAGCAGGTCGCCCATGACGTGCAGGACAGCGCCCTTGACGTTGACGTGTTCGGAATCTCCGCGCGTCAGATACCAAAGCACGAAGAGGTTCACGAGCATGCCGATGATGGCTACGACGAACATCGAACCAGCGAGGACCGGCTGGGGCTCCTGGAACCGTTCGATAGCCTCATAGACGATAAAGCCGACGATGCCGAACAACGTAAGAGCGTTGACCAGGCCGGCGATCACCTCGAAGCGGGCATAGCCGAAGGTGCGCTGGCCGTCCGCGGCCCGCCGACCGAGGCGGAAGGCGACATAGGCGAGGCCGAGCGCGATTGCGTCGGTCAGCATGTGGCCGGCATCGGCAAGCAGCGCGAGCGAGCCCGAGATCACGCCGCCGACGGCCTCCACGATCATGAAGGTGAAGATGATGAAAAAGGAAATGAGGATTTTGCGCTCGTTGTCCTTCGTGACTGTCGGGACATGCGAGTGGTCATGATCGTGATCGTGACCATGATCGTGGCCGCCGCCGTGGTTATGGTCGTGCTTGGAGTGGTCGTGACCGTCATGGTCGCTGTGGGAGTGTGATGAGTTTGCCATTGCTCGTTTCCGGTTGCATCAAGTCAACACTTGAATAGTTGTTCAAGTGTATGCTTGTCAACCAGCCGTGCGAATTTTTTTGCCATCTGCCCGAAGCCTCTAGGACCGACGGGTCGTGACGGCGCACAGGGCAATGCCGACGCCTTCGACGTTGAAGATCTGGCTGATCCTAGAAATCAAAATGGGCAGCCCGAGGACTGCCCATTTTGACACTGCAATGAACCGGGGGACACCTACGGGAGCAGCTTGACGCTCATGATCAGTGGGCAGGAGGTAGCATCAGGCGGCTGCCGGGGCGCCTTCGGCCGGATAGCCCGCCTCGGTGAGAACGGCACGCAGGTCCGCCTCGGTCGCGGATGATTCAACACGGACCTCACGCTTGGGCGGATCAGTCTCGATCTTCGCGGCGGCATCGACGATTTGCAGCGCCTTGGTTACCGACTTGGCGCAACCGCCGCATGTCATGTTGGGAACGGTGAAGAGATACATGGAGGGCTCCTTGATTTGAGTCCTCTGGAAAATGGGGCTTTCCACCGTTGGAAGGTCAAGGGGCAAAATTCAGAAAACTTTCTGCTTGACCTTGCCACCGTTGTAAGCCGCAAGCATCCGTCATGCCACGACCGCAATCCTCAAGCGCCACGGGCTCGTTTTGAGACTTCGGCATCTTGACCTGGCGGTGGCATCGCCTCTCTCGATTATCTTCCTCTTTCATACAAATATTGAACAGTTGTTTATGTGTTCAAATGTTGTATGATCTGGCTATGACCCGCTACGCGCGATACGTCTCGTCATCGCGTGAATGCTCGACAATCGGAGAGGGACAGTTGGCTTGCCTATGGTCCGAGAGCATATGATCCGGACGGCGGCCCTCGGATGAAGGAGACCGCCAAGTTCCCTGACTCCATCGAGCTTCGTCACCTTCGCTACTTCATAGCCGCTGCCGAACATGGCAGCTTCCGAAAGGCAGGGAGTTCGTTAGGACTATCGCAATCGGCAATCAGCCGTTGCATCGCCGATCTCGAAGACAGGATGGGCGCGTCCCTTTTTCACCGGCACGCATGGGGCGTGTCGCAGACCTTTGCGGGGCAGCGTTTCCTTCATCGCGCGCGTCGGGCTATCAAGACGATAGACGAAGGCGCTCACGAAGTTGCCGCCGCAGGACGATCCGAGCAGGGACGAGTGCGGATCGGCATCTATTCGTCCATCGCTTCGGGCTTTTTGACAAAGCTGCTGGCAAGCTATGGTCGGTCTCATAAAGACGTCAGGATCGAACTGATCGACGGCGATCCTGCCGAACACGTCGCGGCCATCCGCCAGTTCCGCCTCGACGTCGCCTTCCTGACCGGCGACCGGGAATGGCCTGGATGCGACCGGGCGCCTCTGTGGTCCGAGCGGGTTTTCGTTGTGCTGCCCGATCTCCACCCCCTGGCGGCTTTGGACGAGGTGATGTGGGGAGATCTCGCCGATGAGCCCTTCATCGTCAGCGAAGCCGCGCCGGGCCAGGAGATCCATGACCATCTGGTGCGGGAGTTGGCGGACCTCGGCCGGCATCCCGAGATCCAGGTTCAATCGGTCGGTCGGGATAACCTGCTGCCGCTGGTGGCGATCGGCCAGGGTCTGACGCTAGTGAGCGAGGCCATGACGGTGGCCGCGCTTCCAGGCATCACATACCGACCCATCGCCGCCGAGGTGCTTCCATTTTCGGCGGTCTGGTCCCCGGCGAACGACAATCCCGCGTTCCGCAGGTTGCTCTCCATGGCAAAGGCGGCGTCTGCCAAGGCTATGAGGCTCAAGCAAGCGGCTTCGCAGATTGGGGCGAGCGACGTGCTTTTGCGAAGCCGCGATCTGTCGCAATAAATCGCTCCAGCATCGGCACAATGAGCCTGACGGGATCGGCGACGGGCTGGCCGCTCTCGCGGGCCAGCACCTCGGCATAGGCGACCAGATCGCGGTGAAGCGGCGCGGGCAGCTCCACCGTCACCTTGACGGGCTTGTCGTCGGGCAGCGGGCCGAGTCTCAGCTTGGTCATGATCAACCTCCTGCCGGCTCGAATACAAGGTCGCGGGTCACGATGATCCTGACCGGGAAGCCCGGCCGGATGGTCAGCGTGGGGGCAACCTGCAACTGACGTTGCACGATCTGTTGGCCCGCCTGATTGACGGTATCCTGTGCGCCGTCGCGGATGGCCCGGATAAGCCGGTCCTCGTCGCTGGTCGCCAGCTCCGCGCCGACCGCGAGCAGCGTGGAGAGGCCAGCCGCTTTCATCAGATCCCACCAGTGGTAGTCGATCCCGTCCTCAAGGCCGGCATAGCCGCTGGCGTCCGCGCCCGGCAGGCGCTCAAGCACGATGGAGCGTCCGCCCGGCAGGATCAGGCGATTCCACACCAAGAGCACCCTGCGCTGGCCGAAGGTCACGCCATCATCATATTGGCCGATGATGCGCGTTCCCTGCGGGATCAGGAGCAGCGAGCCGGTGGGGCTGTCATAGACGTTCTCCGTCACCTGTGCGGTGATCTGGCCCGGAAGGTCGGAACGGATGCCGGTGATGAGCGCGGCCGGGATCACGGCTCCGGCTTGAAGGATGTAGGGCGAGGCCGGCGGTGCGACGCGATCCGGAGCGACGGTCTGCCGGTCCACCGGCCCGTTGAGGAAAGCGGTATGGCGATTCTGGCCCGCCGTTCCGTCCGGTTGTCCTGTGAGCCCAGCCAGTCCGGGCATGGCTGTTCCGGCCGGACCTCCCGTGCGTGGGCCTGACTGGAAAAATACGTTGCTCAACCGTGCGGCTTCTTCTTCCGCGAGGCGGCGTTGCTCCTCGGGATCGACGGCAGGGGTTGTGATGGCAGGCGGAACGATCGGCTGTCCCCGATTTTGTGCATCGAGGATTGGCCGGCCAAGGTCGCCCGGCAATGCCGGCCCCAGGATCGGGCCAGTATAATCGCGCGGGAGACCGGCGAGGCCATCCGCAGTGGGACGGTTCTCGGTTGAGTAGAGTTCGCCTCCTCCCGGCCCCGCCTCGCGGGTCTGGAGCGCATAGATCAGCGCTCCCCCGACGCCGAGAAGCGCGGCGGCGCCGACGCCTGCCAGCACCTTGCGGGACAAGCGGGTGACGCGGGGCGGCTCGGCGCGCAACCGCATGGGCGCGGCGGTGTTGGTATCGCTCATGAAGGCGATCCTCCCGTGGTCGCGTCGGCCGACTGGGTAGCGGCCTGTCTCTGCTCGATACGGACGATTCTGACCACCTGCTGGCGGTCACCGCTGCCAAGGCGCAGTTCCGCCGCGCCGAACAGCCTGTCGACGATCAGGACATTTTGGTGGATGCGCGAATTGACGATCTGCGGTTCGCCGTCGGAACCGAGAACGAACAGGGGCGGCATCTCGCCCTGCACGATGCCGCGTGGGAAGACGACATAGACGCGCCTGCCGTCATCGAAGACGGAGACTGGACGCCATGGCGGGCTGTCGCCTTGCAGCTGCAAGGCGTAGCGATAGTTCCGCGCGGCCTCGGCCGGGATGACGGGGACCGACGGCGCGGTCGCTCGGCTGCCCGGCGGCGGTGCCGGATACGCCCATGCCACGGCAGGCATATAGAGCGCTTCGCGGGCGCGAAGTTCGATCATGTAGATGCGCCGGTCGGTGGTGATGACGAGGTTGGTCGAGATGTCCGGCCGGGTTGGCTTCACCAGCACATGCACTCGGCGCGTCGGACCGCTTCCGCTCTCTGTGTCGCCGATCACCCACCTGGCCGTGTCGCCGGCGGCGATCGGTCCCGCGCCGGTCAGGTTCTCGCCCGGCTCCAGCGCGATGGTGGTGATCTGTCCGACGGCGGCATAGACTTGGTAGAGCGCACCTTCCGACCAGGGATAGATCTGTATGGCATTGTAATAGCCTTCGCGACGCGGCTCGACACGGGCGGCGGCATTGGCGTTCTCAACGCGGCCGGTGGCCGTGCCGGCAGCCTCGCCGCCCCGCGCCACATTCCAGGTGGGCGGCACATGCAGCGGCCTTGGGCGTGCATCGGTGATGGGAGCCTGCGCGGACGGAAGAGGCGGGACATCGGCGTCGTAGCTGAATTGCGGTGTCCGGTTGGTGGCGCAGCCAGCGAGCATGGTCGCGGCAAGCAACAAAGCCGGAAAACCGAGTTTACGGAAAACCGGAAAAGCGGGTTCACTCAAAGACGTGCGGATCATTGACTCATCTCCCGCGACCAGTTGATTGCGTTGACATAGATTCCCAAGGGATTGGCGCGCAGGCGCTCGGCGTCACGCGGCGGCTGGATGACGATGGTGAGGATCGCGGTCCATCGCTCGGTGGTGGAGAGCTGGCCGTTTTCGTAGTGGCGTTCGGTCCAGGCTACGCGGAAACTGTCCGGGGACGCCCGGATGATGCTCGACACCTCGACGGCGACCTGCTGGCGGCCGACGCGCGTGAACGGGTCGTTGGCGCGGGCGTAGTCGTTGAGCGCCACGGCGCCGCGATCCGTGGTCCAGTCATAGGCCCTGAGCCAGTTCTGACGGACAATGATCGGGTCAGCCGGAAGCGAGCGGACCTGTTCGATGAAGCGGCCGAGATGGAATGCGATCTGCGGATCGGTCGGCCGATAATCGGCGGTAGCGGGGGCAACGGTCTGCGCCTGGCCGAGATTGTCGACTTGAACGACCCAGGGCACGACGGTTCCGCGCGCAGATTGCCAGACAAGAGCGCCGGCGAACCCGACCGAGAGGATCAGCGAACCGAACGCCATGTAGCGCCAGTTCCTCGCCTGCACGCGGGCCGAGCCGATGCGGTCGTCCCAGACTTGCGCGGCGCGCTGATAGGGCGTTTCGGGTTCCGGCACCTTGCCGTAATGGGTCGTCGGTCGTTTGAAGGTGTTCATGTGCGGTCACTTTCGGAAAGGCTGACTGAGGAGCCGCCACCGTGGCTGTCGCCGGACCGGACGGCATGGGCGGCAGCGGTGACGCCGTGGCTCATCGCCCGGCTGCGGCGCATCTGCTGCGCCCAGGCCGGTGGACCATCAGCGGCTGAAGGAGGTGATTGCTCGGGCGACGGGGCGCCCCCGACCGTGCCCATGGACGAACTGCCGCCGGACGCCGCAAATCCGGCCCTTGCGCCATCGGAATAGCTGGACTTCATGCTGTCGGCGGCATGGGAGGCTGCGCGCTTCAAAGGCGAGATGGCAGCCGAGCCTGCGGCGCGCGCCACACCGCCAAGGCCGGAAGCGACCCCCGCCGCGCCTGACCCACCCATGGAGCCGAGGGAATAGGCAGACGATGCTGCGCCGGCGGCTGAGGCCCCGCCGCGTGCAAGTGCAGCACCGCCCGAGAGTGTGGCACCGCCCCCCCGCGCGGCGAGCATGGTCGCACCACCGGCAGCGATCGCGGCACCGCCGACAGCGAGGCCAGTCCCGACGGCAGCGCCAGCACTGAGTTGCGGGCCGCCGGAGACGAGGCCGGTGGCGATGCCGGGGCCGAAGATGCCGAGGCCGAGAAGGGAAAGGGCTGCCAGCACGATCGCCATGGCGTCGTCGATGGTCGGGGTCGCGCCGCCGAAGCCGGCGGTGAACTGGCCGAAGAGTGTCGAGCCGATGCCGATGATGACGGCGAGGACCAACACCTTGATGCCGGAAGAGATGACGTTCCCCAGAACCCGTTCCGCCATGAAGGCGGTCTTGCCGAACAGGCCGAAGGGGATCAGCACGAAGCCCGCAAGCGTGGTCAGCTTGAACTCGATCAGGGTGACGAAGAGCTGGATTGCCAAAATAAAGAAGGCGAGGATAACCAGTGCCCAGGCGAAGAACAGGCAGAGGATCTGCACCAGGTTTTCAAAGACGGCGATCCAGCCCATGAGACTGGAGATGGATTCGAGCAGCGGCCGCCCGGCGTCGAGACCGATCTGGGCAACGCGGCCGGGGCGCAGGAGATCTGCGGCCGAAAAGCCTGTGCCGGAAGCCATGAGGCCCAGCCCGGCGAAGCTCTCGAAGACGATGCGTGCGAGGCTGTTCCAATTGCCAATGATATAGGCGAAGACACCGACAAAGATCGTCTTCTTCACCAGGCGCGCGAGAATGTCGTCGTCGGCGCCCCAGGCCCAAAACAGGGCGGCGAGCGTGACGTCTATGACGATCAGCGTCGTCGCGATGAAGGCAACTTCACCGCCGAGCAGGCCAAAGCCCGAGTCGATGTAGCTGGTGAAGATACCGAGAAAATTGTCGATGACCCCCGTTCCGCCCATGATTATCGCTCCCCATCCGGGCCAGGCGTCGACTGCGCGGGCGACCGTCCGAGGAAGCGGTCGCGGGTTTCGGCCCAGATCGCCAAGCATTCGGCGTCATTGGCCGCCGCCTCGCCCATTTCCTGACAGAGACGCTGCCCCTCGCGCAGGAGATCGACCTGTCGCGTCTGCAAAGGAACGGAAGGGGCCGGACCGGCTACATCCTCGCGGTTCATCTCGATGATCGCCGCCGTGATGGCGACGGCTACGAATACGATGGCTGCGATCCGGGCCAGCACCTTCCCCTCCATGATGGGCCTCCCCGGCGTCAGTTGAACATCTGGGCGTTGCCGGGCTGGTAGCCCGAGCCCGGTGTCAGGAAGCGTTCGCGCTGGATGCGGCCCTGTTCGGCGGCGGTCGCGCGTTCGGCTTCCATCAGGGCGTCGGCCCGGCCGTTGGCCGAGATGACCGCGATCAGGTCGGAAAGCTGCTGCGACTGGAGGGCGAGAAGCTGATTGCCGGCTTGGGTGGCCTGAAGCGCGCCGGTCGCCCCTTGGCTTTCGCCGACGAGCGCGGACATCTCCGCGCGGTTGCTGTCGATATTGCCGACGACACCCGCCTGCACCCGCATCGCGTCCTGAAGACCCCCGACGGTATTTTCCCAGCGGGTTCGGGCATCCGCAATGAGCTGCTGGTCGGTGGCCGTGAGGGAAAGGTTGCCATAATCCTGCTGGAACATCTGGTCGATGTTCTGCACATCGAAGGCGATGTTCTGGGCCTGCCCGAGAAGCTGCTGGGTGCGTTGGACGTTCTGCTGAAGCGCCTGAAGCGAACTGTAGGGCAGGCTCGCGAGGTTGCGGGCCTGGTTGATCAGCATCTGCGCCTCGTTCTGGAGCGAGGTGATCTGGTTGTTGATCTGTTCCAGAGTGCGGGCGGCGGTCAGCAGGTTCTCCGCGTGGTTGGTCGGGTCATAGACGATCCGCCCAATGCCGAAGAAGGCGTGGGCCGGTGTCGTGAACATCGGGGTCAGCGCCAGCGGTGCGGTGAGCGCAAGGGCGAGCGCCGAAGCGCTGGCGATGCGGGTGAGCCGGGGAATTGTGCGCGTCATGGGGTAATCTCCTCTTCTTCCAGGATGAGTTCGATTTCGCCGAGGTCAGCGACCGTCGGCGGCAGGGTCTCGCTTTCGGTCGCGAGATTGGTGAGGTCCGGGATGAGATCGGCGGCCCAATCGACGTCGCGTGCCCGGAGCCAGGCCGAGAGGAACCCGTCGCCACCGTGTTCAGCGAGGATTTCGGTGATCAGGGCCTGATCGGATTTGGCCGAGGCGGCGCAGAGCGCCAGACCGACCTCCGACAATCCAAGATCGAACAGGCGGTTGCCACGCCGCGACTGGCAGTAGTAGTCCCGCTTCGGAGTCGCCCTGGCCAGGATTTCGATCTGGCGATCATTGAGGCCAAAGCGGCGATAGATCGCGGTGATCTGGGGTTCGATGGCGCGCTCGTTCGGCAAGAGGAGTCGCGTCGGGCAGCTTTCAATGATGGCCGGAGCAATGGCGGAATTGTCGATGTCGGACAGCGACTGCGTGGCGAAGATGACGCTGGCGTTCTTCTTGCGCAGGGTCTTGAGCCATTCTCTGAGTTGGTCCGCGAACCCTTCGTCGTCCAGCGCAAGCCAGCCCTCGTCGATGATCAGCAGCGTAGGTTGCCCACCCAACCGATCGCCGATGCGGTGGAAGAGATAGGAGAGGACGGCGGGCGCTGCGCCGGTGCCGACGAGGCCCTCGATTTCAAATGCCTGGACATCGGCCGAACCGAGATGTTCGCTCTCGGCGTCGAGCAGCCGACCATACGGGCCGCCGACGCAATAAGGCCGTAGCGCCTGTTTCAGGTCGTTGGACTGGAGCAGCACGGCAAGGCCGGTGATGGTGCGTTCGCCGACCGGGGCGGAAGCAAGCGAAGTCAGCGCCGTCCAAATATGTTCCTTGACGTCCGGGGTGATCTGGATGTTCTCGCGCATCAGGATCGCGACGATCCAGTCCGCAGCCCAGGCGCGCTCGGAGGTCTGGTGAATACGAGCCAGCGGTTGCAGCGAGACGGAAGCATCGGCCGCATCGGTCAGCTCGCCGCCAAGATCGTGCCAGTCCCCTTGCATGGCGAGGGCGCAGGCGCGGATGGACCCCCCGAAATCGAAGGCAAAGACCTGAGCGCGCGGATAGCGGCGAAACTGCAAGGCCATCAGCGCCAGCAGCACGGATTTGCCCGCGCCGGTCGGTCCGACGACGAGGGTATGGCCCACGTCGCCCACATGCAGGGAAAGCCGGAACGGCGTCGATCCCTCGGTCCTGCCGTAAAGCAGTGGGGGTGCGCCGAGATGATCGTCGCGTTCCGGCCCCGCCCACACGGCGGACGAAGGGACCATGTGGGCAAGGTTGAGCGTCGAGACCGGCGGCTGCCGGACATTGGCATAGGCATGTCCGGGCAGGCTGCCGAGCCAGGCGTCGACGGCATTGACCGTCTCGACCATGACGCTGAAATCGCGGGACTGGATGATCTTTTCGACCAGCCGCAGCTTTTCGTCGGCGCGGCGGGCGTCCTCGTCCCAGACGGTGACGGTCGCCGTGACATAGGCCATCCCGGCCATGTCGGCGCCGAGTTCCTGCAAGGCCATGTCCGCGTCGGCGGCCTTGTTCGCCGCATCGGTATCCACGAGCGCAGATTGCTCGTTGGTCATCACCTCCTTGATGATCGCCGCGATGCTCTTGCGCTTGGCGAACCATTGCCGCCTGATCTTCGTCAGCAGCCGGGTCGCGTCGGTCTTGTCCATAAGGATGGCGCGGGTGGACCATCGGTAGGGAAAGGCCAGCCGGTTCATCTCGTCGAGCAGGCCGGGTGTGGTGGTGCCCGGAAAGCCGGTGATCGTCAGAAGCCGGAGATGTTGATTGCCCAGTCGGGGTTCCAGGCCGCCGGTCAGCGGCTGATCGGCCAGCAGCGCATCGAGATAGACCGGAGTTTCGGGCACGCGGACGCGATGCCGGTTGGTCGAAATCGTCGAGTGGAGGTAGGTCAGCGTGCCGGCGTCATCGAGCCATCGGCACTCGGGCATGAAGCCGTCGAGCAGCGCCAGCACGCGGTCGGTGCGGTCGATGAAGCCGCGCACCAGTTCCCAGGGGTTCACGCCCGAGGTCTCGCGCCCTTCATACAGCCAGGACTCGGCACGTGCGGCATCTTCGGCGGGCGGGAGCCACAGGAAGGTCAGGAAGTAGCCAGAGACGAAATGGCTGCCCTCCTCCTCGAAATCGGCCTTCCGCTCGGCATCGACCAGCGCCGAGGCCGGATCGGGGAAGCGGCTTGCGGGATAGCTTGCGGCTTCCGACCGCTGTGCTTCGACAAAGATGGCCCAGCCGGAGCCGAGACGGCGGAAGGCGTTGTTCAGCCGCCCGGCCACCGCGACCAGCTCGGCCGCGACGGCGGAATCCAGATCGGGACCACGGAACTTCGCCGTGCGCTGGAACGAGCCGTCCTTGTTCAGCACGACGCCGGAGCCGACCAGCGCCACCCAGGGAAGGTAGTCGGCAAGGCGTGAGGCGGTGCGACGGTATTCTGCGAGATTCATCATGGCTCGTGCCTCACACCGAAAGATGGCCGGGGATGCGAAGATGGCGGCGCGCGACCTCGACGAAGAGCGGATCGCGTTTGGCGGCCCAGACGGCGGCGATGTGACCGACGGCCCAGATCAGGATGCCTGCAAGCCATAGCTGAAGGCCGAGGCCGACGGCGCCAGCCAGCGTGCCGTTGAGGATCGCGACGGATCGGGGCGCCCCGCCGAGCAGGATCGGCTCGGTCAGGGCGCGGTGAACCGGCACCGCGAAGCCCGGCACGGTATCGAGGGCCTCGAAGCTCACGGCCATCAGACCAGCGCCCCCCCGCCGAAGCTGAAGAACGACAGGAAGAAGCTCGATGCCGCGAAGGCGATGGAGATGCCGAAGACGATCTGGATCAGCCGCCGGAAACCGCCGCCGGTATCGCCGAAGGCCAGTGTCAGGCCCGTGACGATGATGATGATCACCGCCACGATTTTCGCCACTGGACCTTCGACGGATTCGAGGATGGATTGCAGCGGCGCCTCCCAGGGCATGGAGGAGCCGGAGGCCCAGGCCGGGGACGTCATCAGGCTCACCCAGGCGAAGGCCGATGCGGTTGCGATATGGTGGCGGATACGGAAGGCACGACGGATCATGCAGGTTCTCCAGTGTTGTGAGTGGTGTCGGGTTCTGAAAAGGCTGAGGAAATTCGGTAGTCTCCGTCCGGCCCGAGCCCCTCGACGCGGGCAAGCTCGGCAAGGCGGCGGGCGGAACCGCGCCCGGAGAGGACGGCAACAAGGTCGATGGTTTCCGCGATCATCGCGCGCGGCACGGTGACGACCGCTTCCTGGATGAGTTGTTCGAGGCGGCGCAGCGCGCCGATGCCGGAACCGGCATGGATCGTTCCGATCCCTCCGGGGTGGCCGGTGCCCCAGGCTTTGAGCAGGTCCAGAGCTTCGGCCCCACGGACCTCACCGATCGGGATACGGTCGGGGCGCAGGCGCAAGGACGAGCGCACCAGATCGGACAGAGTGGCGACACCATCCTTGGTCCGCATGGCGACCAGATTGGGCGCCGCGCATTGCAACTCGCGGGTATCCTCGATGATTACGACCCGATCCTGCGTATTCGCCACCTCGGCGAGCAGCGCATTGGTCAGCGTGGTCTTGCCGGTGGACGTGCCGCCCGCGACCAGGATGTTCGCGCGCGACTGGACGGCGGCGCGGAGTGCTTCTGCCTGATCCTCGGACATGATGCCGGCCGCCACATAGTCATCGAGGGTGAACACCGCGACGGCGGGTTTGCGGATGGCGAAGGCAGGCGAGGACACCACCGGGGGCAGCAACCCCTCGAAGCGCTCTCCCGATTCCGGCAGCTCCGCCGAGACCCGTGGGCTGCGCGCATGCACTTCGACGCCGACATGGTGGGCCACCAGCCGCACGATGCGCTCGCCATCGGCGGCGGACAGGATCTCGCCGGTATCGGCCAGCCCTTCGGACAGCCGGTCGACCCAGATGCGCCCGTCGGGATTCAGCATGACCTCGACGACAGACGGGTCTTGCAGCAAGGTTGAGATGGCAGGCCCGAGCGCCGTCCGGAGCATACGCGCGCCGCGGTCCACCGTTGCCTGTTTGTGGTTGATGCCTGCCATCTCGTCCCCGTTCCACCGGGGAGGCGAGAGACGATCCCCGGATGGGGATGACTAAAAGAGACCCAAATCGGGTCGTTTCAACAAGTTTCGACCGTCGTAGTAGCGTAGCGCGCAAATACAGGAGAACGGCGGTGACCCCATCTAGGACCAAGCCTGAAAGCAGCGCCTTGGTCCTTGTCAGGTGATTCGGTTCATCGCGCGGCGGTCAGGAGCCAGCTCCGCACATCCGCTGTCGGTTCAGGGTGGCGCGGCTTGCGCGGCGAAACCAGGTAGAAGTCCGAACCGACGCGCAATTCCGTCGCGAAGGGGCGCGCGAGGCGGCCTGCATCAATATCGTCCTGCACGAAGAACAGGCTCGCTAACGCCAGACCCTGACCGGCGACAGCCGCGTCAACGGCGAGCGATGTCTGGTTGAAGCGAATGTTCTTGGCTGAGGCGGTCACGCCACCCGGATAGGCTCGTTCGAGGAACTGTGGCCAGAAATTATGTGCGTCGTGTAGGAGCGCATAGCGCGTGAGATTGTCGTCCTCGTCGGGCGGACCGAGCTTTTCGAGGAGAAGCGGGCTGGCAACTGCGACGATCACCTGCTCGAACAGGAGTTCGGTGTTGAGGCCCGCCCCGAAGGGTGGCCGCCCATAGCGCACGGCGATGTCGACCGCATCCGTCTGGAAGCTGGAAAGCCGATCCGTGGCAAGGATACGAAGGTCTATATCCGGGTGTGTGGCGGTAAAATCTGGCAGGCGCGGGATCAGCCAGCGTGATGCGAAGGTCGGCGTGACGCTGATGGTCAGGTGCCTGGGTTCCGGCTTCAGCATTTCGGTCGCCTCGGCGATCAACTCGAACGCCCGGCGGATATTGGCAACGTAGCTGCGGCCCGCCTCCGTCAAGGCCAGCGTGCGTGGCTGGCGCTCAAACAGCTTCAGCCCGAGTTCGGCTTCCAGCCCGCGAATCTGCTGCGCGACCGCCCCTTGCGTGACGCCCAGCTCCTCGGCCGCGAGCCGGAAGTTGAGATGCCGCGTCACGACCTCGAATACGCGCAGGCCGTTGAGCGAGGGGAGTCGAGGGAAACCTTCCGGCATAGGATAGATTTTCTACAGAGTGATGGGAGTGGAACTGGTTCGTATCCCGTTTCAAAGGATGATACCAATCCATAGTGCCTCCGTATAGGCGGCTTCCACGATCAATTCTCTTTCAGAGGCCACGGATATGACAGTAGAAAAAATCGCAATCATCACGGCTGGCGGTAGTGGAATGGGCGCGGCTGCTGCGCGCCGGCTGGCGGCAGATGGGTTCAAGGTCGCGGTTCTCTCGTCCTCTGGCAAGGGTGAGGCACTGGCACAGGAACTCGGGGGCTTCGGCGTCACGGGCTCGAACCAGTCGAATGACGACTTGAAGCGCCTCGTCGACGGCACCCTTGAGCGTTGGGGACGTATCGACGTGCTGGTCAACAGCGCCGGCCACGGCCCGCGCAAGCAGATCCTCGAAATCACCGACGAGGACTGGCACGCAGGGTTCGACACCTATTTCCTGAACGTCGTGCGGCCGGCTCGGCTCGTCGCTCCGACCATGCAGAAGCATAAGGGCGGCGTCATTATCAACATCTCGACGGCCTGGGCCTTCGAGCCGAGTGCGATGTTCCCGACCTCGGCCGTTGCTCGTGCCGGGCTCGCATCTTTCACCAAGATCTTCGCCGATACCTATGCGGCCGACAACATCCGCATGAACAACGTGCTGCCCGGCTGGATCGACAGTCTCCCCGCGACCGAGGAGCGCCGCGACGGCGTGCCTTTGAAGCGTTACGGCACCTCCGAGGAAATCGCGGCGACGGTTGCCTTCCTCGCTTCCGATGGCGCGGCCTATATCACTGGCCAGAATATCCGGGTCGACGGCGGCGTCACCCGCGCCGTGTAAGCCCATGAAGAAAACCGCCTGGCTTGCCTTCTGCTTCCTCGGATTCATCTGGGGAAGCAATTTCATCTTCGTCAAATGGGCAGCGGAATACATCACGCCGGCTCAGATCACGCTGCTGCGCGTGGTCTTCGGCTTCCTCCCTGTTTTTCTGTTCGCGCTGTCTCGGGGCGAACTGCGATGGAGCCATGCCCGTCATGTGCATCATTTCGCGGTCATGGCGCTGGTGGCGACCGCGCTTTACTATTTCGCCTTCGCCAAGGGCACGGCCTTGCTGCCGTCGAGCATCGCCGGAATGCTGAGCGGGGCGATCCCGCTCTTCACCTTCGTCTGCGCTTTCCTTTTCCTGCGCGAGGAACGCATCACGGCGACAAAGGCGGTCGGCGTCGCCCTCGGCTTTCTCGGCGTGTTGCTGATCGCGCAGCCGTGGTCGGTCGGTGGCGACATCGAGATGGCAGGGGTCGCCTGGATGATCGCGGGCACCTTCAGCGTCGGTTGCTCCTTCGTCTATGCCAGAAAATTCGTCAGCCCGCTGAAGCTGCCAGCCGCCGCCTTGACGACCTACCAGATCGGCATCGCAATGCTTCTGCTGTTCATGGTGATCCCGGTCGAGGGGATTGGCGCGGTCTTCGCCGACGACCGGGCCTGGATCGGCCTTGTCATCGGTCTTGGCCTCTGCGGAACCGGCCTTGCCTATGTCGCCTATTATCACATCGTCGAAAACCTCGGTGCGCTGGCGGCTTCGAGCGTTACCTACATTCCTCCGGTCGTGGCCCTGGTGATCGGCGTCGTGTTCGTCGGCGAGGCGATCCAGCTGATCGGCTACCTGGCGATGTGCCTCATCCTCGCGGGGGTCGCTCTGCTTCAGTTCGGGTCGCGGAAGGTGGCACCGGAGGTCGAGCCAGATGCCGGTGTCGGCCTTGCTCCTGCCGGAAAAGCACCATGAAGCAGGCATTGCTCCATGATGTCTGGCTGGTGCTGGCCGATGCGGTCAAACAGCGAACGCCCTTTACGCTGATGCAACTCGCGACCGTCGGCGAGGACGGTGCGCCGAAGATCCGAACCATCGTGCTGCGCAGCTTCAACGAGGCATCTACGAGTCTGTCCTTCATCACCGACCTGCGTTCGCCCAAGGTTCGGGAGATCACGGCCAATCCGTGCGTATCGCTTGCCGGCTTCGACAATGAGAGGGTCGTTCAACTGCGCATCGACGGTCGGGCGGAGATCATCGAAGACGAGACGAGGCGGCGGGACTTCTGGAACGCGCTGCGCCCGCATACACATATCCTCTTTCGGTCGGCACTGCCGCCGGGGACAGTGCTGGCCTCGCCGAATGAAATGGAAACCGACGATAGCGATCCGGCGACCGCCTATGCGCGGTTCTGCCTGGTCGAGATCGTCATAAGCCATGTGGAACGATTGGATCTTTCCTCGGAGCCGCACAGGCGATGCAGCTTTAGGCAAGGGCTCCACGGCTGGGAAGGACGCTGGATCGTGCCCTAAGAACGGTTTTGCGATAGTTGTAGCGTTCGCCTCCGTCGCGCCATCGCCGCGAAAAAGCAGTTTACGGGATCGGCATTAATGCAAGCACTCCGCCTGACGATCTATTCGTCCGCTGCCGCTACATCCTCGGTAATCTCCTGCCGCAGCTTCGGTCCCTGTGCGAGGCGTCGGCCGAGCGCAGTGATGAACGCCTCGTATCGCTCGGCCGATTTGGCCTTTGCCGCCTTTGCCGCCGGCTCGGGCAAGGCTGGCGTCGTCATCAGCCAGAAACGAATGAATACCGCCAGGCTCTCGACGGCGATGCCGACATCACGCTCTACCCGCGTCATGCGGCGGTCGATCTGGTCGAGTCGCTTGGCGACGATCGCCTCGCGGCGCTCAGCATCATCCGGCGACACGAAGGATGCGATGGCAGCCTCGGCGATCATGGATTGCGACCGATCCCGGCGTGCGGCGAAGTCGGCCAGCGCCGCAGTGAGGTCTGGATCGAGATAGATCGTGACCTTTGATTTCTTCTTGCGTTGCATCATGGTCCTATAGGTCCATGCCGTCGTTCGGGTCCATGGCAACCTGCCGGGCAATCCCCTGGACCTGCCGGATCATCCGCCGGTTCTGGACAGCCTCCTCGTCGACATCATCGGGCGGGGCGAACTCAAACTCGTTCTCGATGGGCTTTTTCTTCTCCACCGGCTTCACCCGGCTGAGTTCTGGCTGCAAGCGGCGTTCGGATTCGGTCGTATCCTCGTCATCCGTCGTGGGGTTGTCCTCATCCACGGCGGCTTCCGGCCGCGCCGGGAGCGGAAGCGTGGTCCAGTCGTCGGGCCGGGCTCCCTCAGGGCGCTGCAATTCAGGTGGTGACAGAACACGCTCGCGAAACCGGGCGTCCTCGTAGTAGCGCGCCTTCGTCGCCCGGATCGGGGGGATGCCCGCCACCATGACGATCTCCTCATGCGGGGGAAGCTGCATGATCTCGCCCGGCGTCAGCAACTGGCGGGCGGTTTCCGAGCGCGAAACCATGAGGTGCCCGAGCCAGGGCGACAGCCGGTGCCCGGCGTAGTTCTTCATCGCCTTCATCTCGGTAGCAGTGCCGAGCGCGTCCGAGACTCGCTTGGCGGTGCGTTCGTCATTCGTCGCAAAGCTCACCCGCACATGGCAGTTGTCGAGGATAGAGTTGTTCGGGCCATAGGCTTTCTCGATCTGGTTCAGCGACTGCGCGATCAGGAAGCTCTTGAGACCATAGCCCGCCATGAAGGCCAGGGCCGTCTCGAAGAAGTCGAGCCTGCCCAACGCCGGAAACTCGTCGAGCATCAAGAGCAGCCGATGCCGCCCCGTGTTCGCCTGCAGATCCTCGGTCAGGCGGCGGCCGACCTGATTCAGCAGCAGTCGCATCAAGGGCTTGGTGCGGTTGATGTCGGAGGGCGGCACGACGAGGTAGAGCGTGGTCGGCTGATCGCCTCCCACAATGTCGCTGATGCGCCAGTCTGAGCGGCGCGTGACCTCGGCCACGACCGGATCTCGATAGAGGCCGAGAAACGACATCGCCGTCGACAACACGCCGGACCGCTCGTTCTCGGATTTGTTGCGCAGCTCCCGCGCGGCGCTGGCGATGACGGGGTGCGGTCCTGCGTCACCGAGATGCGCGGTTTCCATCATGGCGCGCAGGGTGGAATCCACCGGGCGCTTCGGATCGGAGAGGAATCGTGCCACGCCGGCGAGGGTCTTGTCGGGCTCCGCATAGAGGACATGAAGGATGGCGCCGACGAGGAGCGAATGGCTGGTTTTTTCCCAGTGATTCCTTTTGTCCAACGAGCCTTCGGGGTCGACGAGGATGTCGGCAATGTTCTGGACGTCGCGCACCTCCCACTCGCCGCGGCGCACCTCGAGCAGCGGATTGTAGGCCGAGGACTTTGGGTTGGTTGGGTCGAAGAGCAGCACGCGGCCATGGCGTGCCCGGAAACCCGAGGTAAGCTGCCAGTTCTCGCCCTTGATGTCGTGGACGATGGCCGAGCCGGGCCAGGTCAACAGCGTCGGCACCACCAGGCCGACGCCCTTGCCCGAACGTGTCGGGGCAAAGCACAGCACATGCTCCGGTCCATCATGGCGCAGATACTCGCGATCATACCGGCCAAGGACGACACCATCGGGATCGAGCAGGCCGGCCGCCTTCACCTCGGGTTTCTCCGCCCATCGCGCCGAGCCATAGGTGGCGACGTTCTTCGCCTCGCGCGCGCGCCAGACTGACATGCCGATGGCGACCGCGATGGCGATGAAGCCGCCCGAGGCCGCGATGATCCCGCCCTTGGCGAAGATCGGCGGCGCATAGGCTTCATAGAAATACCACCACCAGAAGAGTGCGGGCGGATAGTAGATCGGGGTGCCGAACAGCTCGAACCAGGGCGGCCCGAGTTGCGCCTGATAGGCAAGGCTCCAGGCGACATATTGGGTGGCGCCCCAGGTGGTGGCGAGGATGATGAGGAAGACGACGCTGATCTGTCCCCAGAGGATCTTGGTGGCGGACATGGGGTTGGTTCCTTTCCGATTGAGGTCAGAGGCCGAGGCCGCGCTTGCGCCCGAAGTCCCAATCGACACCGCCGTCGTCGCGGGCGATGCCGGAGACGTGACGGCCGATCTGCTTCTCAATGGAGGGCGACCAGGGCACGAGCTGGAAGCCGAGGCCATCGTCGATCATGGCGAAGCGGCCTGAGGCGAGCGCGAAGCGCTGGCGATAGGAGCCGGCGACATATTCGCCGCTGGCGGCGCGCTCGAAGGACATGCCGGTCTCGGCCGCGAGCTTCTCGCCGAGACTGTCGAGTTCGCGCCTGCGCAGCGTGTTCAATAGCCGGCGAGCGAAGACGACGCGCCCGCCTTGCCGCTCCGCGAGATCCTCGCCGATCAGATGCTCCGCCCGCTCGTCCAGTGCCTGACGGACCTCGGCGCCGAAGCCGCTATCCGAGAGAGGAACCGGCTCGCGGGCGATGGCCTGGCGGTCGAGCCAGGTCGCGCCCGAGGCCCCCACCTGCGCACCGAGATCAAGATCGGAGCGGACAGCGAGCGCGACGCGGCGCGCACCTTGCGCATCTTCATAGGCGCGCAACTCGACGATTGAGCCGGGCGGGCTGTCACCGGCGGCATCGAGATGAGGGAGCTTGATGTGGTGGGTGCGTCCGTCGACGCCATCGACGACGGCATAGGCCGTGCCCTTCAACTCGTCGTCAAGGCCGCGCTCGACCAGGCGGCCGATGACGGGAACGTCGAGGCTTTCGCCGGCGAGGACATAGCTGGCCGAGCCGCGTTCGATGCCGCGCGCGATCAGGGCACGGTGCATGCGCTTGATGATGTCGCCGCGCTCGCCGAGTTCGCGCAAGACCGTCTCGGCCTCGGGCTTGATGAACCATTGCGAATGGCCGATCTGCCCGGCGACGCCGAGGATTTCGAGGGTGCGCAGCCGCCCGACCTTCAGCGTATGGAACTCGTCCTGCGGTCGGCTGGCGAGCGGGGCAAGATCGACGATGCCGGATTTTCCCGCATCACGGACAAGCTGCCGGTCGAGCTGGGTCCAGCGTTCCGCCTCGATCTGGGCCTCTAGCGCACGGTGAATGTCGAGATCGGTGCGCGGCCCCAGCTCCTGGGTGATGAGATCGCGCGCCCGGTCCCGCATCCCCTCCTTGATGTAGTCGCGGGAGATCACGAGGTCCTGCCCATCGTCGCGAACACCGCGCACGATCAGATGGACATGCGGATGCGCGGTGTTCCAGTGATCGACCGCCACCCAGTCGAGGCGCGTCCCGAGATCCTTTTCCATCTGGCCGACAAGATCGCGCGTGAATGATCGGAGGTCGGAAATATCCGGCGCGTCGTCGGGCGAGACGATGAACCGGAAATGATGCCGGTCATCGCCGCACCGCTCCGCGAAGGCGCGACCATCGGCATCCTCCGTTCCCGGCCCGAACAGCCGTGCCTTCTCGCCATCTCGGGTCACGCCGTCACGGCGGAGATAATCGAGATGCGTTCCGAGCGGCGCGGACCATGCCATGTTGCGCACCACGCGCGCCTTGACGACGGCGCCGCGTGTGCGGGTGGTGATGAGACGATTGGCCTGGACGCTGGCGCGCTGGCCGCGCCCGAAGCGGGAGCGATTGCCGGAAGTCACGCGGCCGGATCGAGAGACGCCACCGCCGGCCTTCTTCGCGGCGGCGAGCGCCTGCGCGATGAAGGGCCGGGTCTGCTGAGCGCGGGTCGAGCGGATGCGCCCCGGCCTTATGCGGAACTCGTGTTCATCGGACATGACACAGCCCCGCACGGTGCAAGACAGTAAGGAAATTCAGGAGGATGGGCGCGAGGCGCACGGTGCGCGAATGCGCGGCACGGTGCGGAACGCGCCGAAAACATGAACAAAAACAACCGACCGACCGAGCCGCACCGTGCGCGCTTTTATCCTGCCATCTTCCGGTCGTGGTGCCTGCCGCCACCCCCCGCGCCCTCCATGACACGCCAGCGGTCGACAGGATGCGAAACCGCACGGAGCCGCTCATGGCTGGTCCTCACCGGCACTGCGAGCGACGAACAGCCCCTCCGGCTGCAAGGCCGTGAGCGTTTCCGGTGCTGCCGGGACGAATGAAGGGGCGTCGCGAGGCGTGGGGTCGGGTGAAGCCGGATCGGAAGCGGTAGCGCCGATTTCTCCCGCCACGAAGATCGCCGCCTCGCGCCAATCGAGCGGTGGAACAACCGACGAGCTGCCCCCCGACGGTCGCTCGCCGAGCAGGATCGGTGTCAGCGCGGCGACGTAGGCGCGTGTCTCGGCCGGAAGCGGACGAGCCGTCGCGCGGTATTCGTCGTAACGGCCGGGACCGGCATTGTAGGCCGCGAGCATCGCGGCCACATTGCCGTAGCGATCCCACATCTCGCGGAGATAGGCCGTGCCCGCGAGGATGTTGTCGCGCGGCTCGAAGGGGTCGCGGCCGAGAGCATGGCGGATGCGCAGATCCGCCCAGGTGTCGGGCATGACCTGCATCAGTCCCATCGCACCGGCGGACGAAATTGCGCGCACGTCGCCCGCGCTCTCAGTGCGCATCACGGCGATGATCCATGTCGTCGGGATGCCGAAGCGTTGCGAGGCTTCCGCAATGTGGGCGTCGTGCGGATGCGCGGCAACCACATGACCGGGCATCGCAGCTTGGGCTAGGACGGGCGGCGTGGTGATGGCTGAAACGAACAGGCCGGAAAGAAGAGAGAGGATGATGCGGCGGCGGACGCCGTATCTCCCGGAGGCGAGACGAATGCAGGAGATGAGCATGGTCATTCCTGCTCGTCGCGCTTCTTTTGGCGGGTCCAGTGCAAGCCCCAGTCGCGTCCGTCCTCGTCCGCCTGGAACAGGCGGGCGCGGATCGGCTGCTGGAAGACGGGATCGTCGAGCAGGACCGAAACGAACGGCCCGGCGCGTTCCCCGGAATGTTTCCAGCCCGCGCCGACTTCCGGTCCGTCCTCGTCGCCGAGGTGGATGCGGTAGGCGGGCGCATTCTCCGCCTCGGCGTTCTCTGCTGGAACGAAGGTCAACTCCGCGTCGAGCGTGAGGGTGCGGACATGCCCGGAATAGCCGGACGGGGTGCGGGTAAATTGGCCGATCTGTGCCATGGGAGGTTTCCTTTGCTATGCGGTGGAGAAGACGCGGGCCGTTCGCACGCCCCGCAGCGGACGCGCCGTCACCGCATCGGCGCGCGCCAGACAAAGCGGCCATCGCCGTCTTCGTCGGTGAAAAGCGGGATCGCGCGGCCGATCACCGCCGAGGCGGGGAACGGGCCGAAATAGCGGCCGTCGAGGCTGTCGCCGACGTCCGGGTTCATCAGGAAGACTTCGCCCTCGGCGATGACGCGGCAGCCCTGCCAGACCGGCAGGTCTCGGCCGAGGCTGTCGCGGTCGCGTGCTTCGCCGAGCGGAACACCATCGACGGCGATGGCGCGGCCGGCGCGGCAGACGCGCTGTCCGGGCAGGCCGATCACGCGCTTCAGAAGCGGCACGTCGCGCGCGACGTAGCCGCGGTCCACCATGTAGGACGCGAACGGCTCAGGTGGCATGACGGCGACCAGATCGGGCATCTCGATCCGATCAGCGGGCGCGACGGTGTAGAACCCGATCGGCACGCTGGCCGATGCGTTCCAGAGCAGCCTTGGCGCGGTCGGAACGAATCCGGCGATGGCGATCCCCAGCGTGGCCGCCGCCGTCACCATGACATAGCGAAAGCGCGTCATGGGGCGATCTCCCGGCGCCGGAGCCATGCCTGATGGCGCTCGGCGGTGTAAGGACGCGGCGCTTCGCCTGCGTTCATCCAGTGGGCGACATGCCGCCAGTGATCGGGATCGACCTGGGCGGGATCGACGCCAATGGCCTCGATCCCGTCGACATGGCGAAGGACGGCCTCAACCTTCGGCCAGCCTTCGATCTTCAGCAGGATTTCGCCGCCCGGACGGACGAAGGGCAGCGTCTGATAGGATTCGCCCGGCGCAACCGCGCGCAGGATGTCGAGGCGCGAAATGATCGTGCCGTGGTCGTTCGCCGCCCAGCGGACGAACGCGAACACCGAACCAGGACCGAAAGAAACGACGCGCCGGTTGCGGTCGAGGATCTGCGTTCCCGCCTCATGGCCGAACCTGATCCAGTATTCGGTCCTGCCCTCCACCCAGGTCAGTTCCACGCGGGTCAGATCGCCATCATGGGCATCGATACCGATCATGGGCGGTCTCCCGCTGTGTCGGGAAACTCGCGCGCAAGCAGGTCACGCAGCATGTCCGCGACGGTGGTGCCGCGCCCGAACGCGGCGATCTTGATCCGCCCGCGAAGCTCGGGCGTGATGTCGATCGTCAGCCGGGCGGAATGGGCGGCTGCGGCGCCATCGCGCGCTGGCCGTCCATCGCCAGCCTTGATCCAGCCATCGGGATCGGCTGGGCGCGTAGCGAAGCCGCGCTTGTCCGTGCCGGCCGTCATGACGGGGCTCCGTCATGGAACGGCAGCACGGTGGCGATGCGGGCGCGGGCGAGATCGGCCATGTCGGCGTCGATCTCGCAGCCGAGATAGCTCCGGCCGGAAAGCCGACAGGCTTCCCCGGCTGCGCCGGAACCGGCGAACCAGTCACCGACAAGTCCGCCTTCCGGGCAGCTCGTGCGGATCAGGATTTCCAGGAGCGCCGACGGTTTCTCGGTCGGATGGATGGCGCGGCCGTGGCAGTTGCGCAGGTAGATGACCGAGCGCATGAGGCGCGGTCCGCCGTCATGGCTAATGTAATGGCCGGCGTCGATCTGGCCGGTATGGGGTGGACGCTGCTTGCGCCGCACCGTGCGGGCCGTTGCGTCGGGCGTGGTCTGGACGTCGTTGTAGATGTCGCGCCAGGCGGTCTCTGCCGGATAGAACTGGACGGCCAGCTCATGCACCCGCTTGAAGCGATCATTGTGAAAGCCGGTGCCGTTCTGCTTCTCCCAGATCACCTCCTGCGCGATGCGCAGACCCGCATTGGCGAAGTGGTCGGCGGTCGCCATGAAGGAACGAAGTGAACCGAAAACCCAGAGCGAGCCGGTCGGCTTGAGGGCGGCGCGCGCCAGCGCGACCCAGCCCTCGACGCGCCGGTCCCAGGCGAGCGAGGTGTCGCCATAGGGCGGATCGGCGAGGATCATGTCGTAGGGAGCGTGCCAGGGCATTTCTTCGCGGCAGTCGCCGGTCAGGATGGTCATTGGCCGACCCTCCCGATGCCCAGCCGCGCAATCTCATCGGTGAGCGCTGCGACTTCACGCGCGGCAGGAGATTGGCGGTCGATCTCGCCTGCGAGACGACCTGACTGTGCAGCGTCGGCGAAGACGACGCGCTGCCCGACAGTGGTGGCAAGGACGGGCGGGTCGTGATCTGCAAGGCTTTCGGCCGTTTCGCGGGCGATGACGGTGCGCGCGCCGCAGCGGTTGAGCGCGAAGCGGGCGACGAGTTGGGGCCGATAGATGCGGGCCTCTGCGAGGAGGGCCAGCATTTCGGCCGAGGCCCAGCCATCGAGGGGCGACGGCTGCACCGGGATCAGCACCAGGTCGGCGGCGAGGAGCGCGGAGCGCATGAGGCTGGCGACACGCGGCGGTCCGTCGATGACGACGTGATCGACATCGCGGGCGATCTCCGGTGCCTCGCGGTGCAGTGTGTCCCGTGCGAGGCCGACGGTGCCGAACAGTCGAGGCAGGCCCTCGCGTGCGCGTTGCTGTGACCAGTCGAGCGCCGAACCCTGCGGGTCGGCATCGAGAAGTGTGACGCGCTTTCCGCCCTGCGCCAGTTCTCCGGCGAGATGCAGCGCCAGCGTGGTCTTGCCGACACCGCCCTTCTGGTTGAGGAGTGCGATGATCATTGGCCGCCTCCCGGCAAGTCGAGAGGAAGGCGGGGTGTGTCGGAACCTTCGGAAGCCTCGGTTCCGCCGGGCTGAGGGGCCGGCTGGGAAGCGCGTGGCGTGGCAGATGCGCCGTTCCTAGCGGCTCTGCTGAGGCTTCTGGCGGTGTCGCGGATGAGGTTTTCCACATCGCGCACGCGCTCTTCAAGGTTAGAGTCTTTGTTAGACTCTAAGTTAAGGGCGCGATTTTGCGAGTGGTCTTCGGGCGTTAAGCCCGATTTCGGTTCCCGATAGCACGAGCCTTGGGTTCCCGATAGCACGATAGTCCGGGTTCCCGATAGCACGAGGCCATTCACAGGTTTTCCACAGGCCGGTGTCGGCTCGAAGGCGAGCAGCATGCGCCCGCCGATCTCGGCTTCCAGAAAGAGCCGGTAGCCCGGCAAGGGCTGGCGTCGGATGATGTCGCGCAACTCAAAAGCGAAGCGTTTGAATGGCGACATGCTGCCGGACTTCTGATGGAGGTGGCGGAAGTCGAAGCGCCAACCCTCACGCTGGCGGCCGCCGTGCTTACGCACTAGGCGGTAGAGCCATCGGTCGAGTCCGCCGGTCAGGTCGAAATAGGTCCGGTCGATGGTCAGCACGAGCGCGTCGTCGAGGACGGCCTGATAGAACCAGTCCGGCACGATCATCTCGATACCATCGGGGCGGCCGTTGCGGTCGGTGCGCTCCTGCCATTCGTTGATCCAGGAGAAGCGATGCCGGCGGCCTTCAGCTGGTTGCCGGATCGAGGTGGAAATGGTGGTCGATTGCAGCCGGTCGAGTGCGGCCTTCAGGCGCTGGTAGTCGCGCAGCGACGTGCCGCGCCCGACATAGGTGAGGATTTCGTAAGGCGTGGCGGCCATCAGCCGGGACGTCCGAAGCCCGGTATCACGGGCTTCGACGATCTGGCTGGCGGCCCAGATCAGGATGTCCGCATCCCAGATCGTCGCCATGCCATGATCGGGGACCGCCTCGACCCGGATCGTCACATTGCCGGCGGCGAAGTCGATGGGCGCGACACGTTTTGACTTGCCGAGGGAGAAGAAGGGATAGGCCATGAGATCCTGCGCGTCTCGTGGCGCGAAGTCGCCGGGGAGCGCCCTGAACAGGTCGAGCTGCCCGCGCTCGGAAAGGGATCGACGTCGCGCCACCATGAAGGGAACTGGGTGCGATCAGCGGGCGGAGCGCCCGACCTGCGGGCCGGTCGGAAGGGCGTGGCGCTTGGCGGGCAGCACGGAGCCACGGGGATCGGAGGTGGAGGTTACCGCACCGCGCTCGGTCCAGGCTTCGAGATCGTCGATGGCATAGACAACCCGGCCGCCGAGCTTGCGATAGGCAGGGCCGGTCCCGTAGGTGCGGTGTTTTTCGAGCGTCCGGGCCGAAAGGCTGAGAAAATCCGCAGCCTCCTTGGTGCGCAGGAAGCGCGGCGGCAAAACGACGGGTTCATGTGGGATGATCGGGCCTCCGGGCTGTTGGGAACGGCCACTGCGAGTCAGCGGCGGGACAACGACCACGGTGGCGGAGGGAGGCCGGCGAGTTGCAGGGCGAAGTTGATGGGTATCGAAATCGCCCACCAGCCCAGGCGTCGAACTACGCTAGCGTTGGCGACGATGACGCAGGAGTTTTCGATAGCCGCCCGCGACCATGGAATGGGCGTCGCGCAGAAGCGCCTTGATCGTGTGGCGGGCCGAAGACGCCTGCCATTCATCGCGGTCGAGCGGCCCGATCTTCAGGATGACTTGCGCGATTTCCTGCTGTGTGGCGCCCGCCCTGTGTCCGTCAAAGGCGCGAAGCATCCGTCGCAGGCGTATGCGCTGCTGCCGGGTCAGCCGCGTATCGGGAGGAATGGCGCGGCCATGTAGGGCGGAGAGGAAGCGGCGGACGGCTTCGATCCGGTCGAAGCCGTCCAGGCCGAGCGGAACGATGGCGACGGCGATCCTGTCGTCGCCGGCCGTGCAGTCGAGGATCTGCAGATGCTGTCCGTTGCCAATATCGAGCCGGTAGTCCTCATCCGTAGGTTGCGAGCGAGGATGGGCGCGCCAGATCACGGTAGCTGCGAGACCGATTTGCTCGTCAAATTCCGATGGCGCGTTCGCCAGTATGACGACGCTCGTGTCCTCCTGCGGAAGCCATAATACCTTGGCGTCAGGTGGCGCAGCCAGCGGATCGACGGGGAAATCGGAGTCCCCACCGCTGCCGGATTCGTTCGGTCAGCGGTTCGGGATCTCCCTGGCCAGAGGCCGATGCCTCAAAATCAGCGTCATAGGCATCGTTGCGGCGGAGCCACTCCCAAGCCAGATCGGATGGCGTCAGCACATCCAGATGCTCGTAGTCTGCCGAAGAACGCCAGGTAGATGCGTTGGGTGTCATCGGAGCCTCCCACGTCACAGCTCAGGAAGTTGGAGAGACTCTACGATTCCCGTTCGGGTTGAATTGAGGAAGCTGGGTCGGGATCAACAGGTGATGCGTCCCGCGCATCGCTATGATGTTCGGTGCTGACTTTCGCGGACCAGTTCGCGATAGCCGCGCTCGGTCATCCAACGCGCTCGTGCGAGATGCGCGTCATGAACGCGGCGGCTACGCTCGGGATCACGCTCTGGATCGAGATTGAAGAGGATTCGAACCGCTTCGCGCCAGTCGGCGCCATCGCGCGCTGCGTCGAGCAGGCGCATATAGAGCTTCATGTGTTCTCGATCATATGGTGTCAGCGTTTGGCTGGACGGTGGTTCGTCAAGAAATGTCTGTGTCGCTTGTCCCATCAGTCGCTCACGATCGGATAACGTATTTGTTAACCATCTCCGGCGGGAGATAGCCATTCTTTTTATGGGCAACGGGTCAATGCGCAGGCCACGACGCTAACCCGGCGTCGGGCTCCGCTCGTGCAGGAGCAAGACGCCTTCGCCCTTATCCGTTGACAGGAAAACGATGCCGGCCGCTTCGAGAGCGCGGCGAACCTGATCGCGAGTCGTCTCGAACACCTCAAGCCCATTTTGGGATTCGAGGCGTTTGAGTGCGGTCAATGCGACCTGGGCCTTGTCAGCGAGCGTCTCCTGTGTCCAACCCAGCAACGCGCGTGCGGCCCGTGATTGGCGAGCGGTGATCATACATGATCACCTCCCACCGAGACCTGCACGCACTCCAGAACTACGACTATAATAGTCGCTCTGCCTTCAAATTCCACTCGAAATTCGGCTGGAATCGTCGTGATCAACCTCGCAGTGGCGGGATAGGCAGCCATCTGATTCGGTCGGACATACGACAGCGTATCGGCGCGGCCAGAATGGCCTGGCCCAGGGAGAGGAGGATGGGTTTGGGAAGGAGGGCGAGGGAACCGTCGCCTCCTTCCCATGGGAGGGTTCAAGGGAGGGGCTTCAGCCCTTCCCTTGGGGAGGATGTTTGAAGGAGGGGGCTTGCCCCTTCCTTCATGGGAGAGCGTTGAGAGGGGCGTGCCCCTTTCATCAGCCCTGCGGGCCGGTCGATCCGGCCGGCAGGGCTTTGACGACGAAGCAAAGACGAGAGGCGGCTTTCGCCGCCTCTCGTCGAAGGGTCAGTCGGTATCCGGTCCCCAGAGCGGATTGCTCTCCGGGTCCTCGATGTGCCCGTAGTCCGGTTCGAAACCGCGAACCACAGCCCCGATCTCGTGACCGCCGATGCTCGTGCGCCCCTGCGCAACGAGGATGCTCACCGCAGTCGGATCGGCCTCGATGGCCCAGATCGCGTCCTCCATATCGTCGTGGGGACCGAGGTTTTCGATGGGGATAACGTCGCCATCCTCGTCGTAGCCGCCGTGCAGATACATCGGCGCCTCGGCCAGACGCTTTGCGGCAAGCTCGGCATCGCGGATAAGCCCGAAAGCCTGCTTGCGATCGCGCCAGTATTCGGCGCTGCCCCCGTCGATACGGATGATCTTTTGTTCGGTCATGTCATGCTCCTTTCTCTCGCTGACGGGAGGGTCGGGCACCGTAGCCGCGAGGGGTCAGGGATCGCGCAGCGACCGCCAGCGGCGGCGAGCGGGGGAGCCGATTTTCTGACGATGCCCTTGGGTATCGGCTGAAAATTGGGGGGACCGTGAAGTCCTTGACGCCGGAGTGGCTGGTGCATGATCCGAAGTCAGAGAGAGAAGAGCCCGCGGCCCCGACTAGGGGCCGCGACAATATTCGGTGGAACCGAAGGGGAGGTTTGGAGGGGTTTCCCCTCCATGGGTGGGGGAGTTTGAGGGGGCGGGGCTTTGCCCTGCACCTTCATGGGGTGAGTTTGAGAGGGGCGGCTTGCCCCCCTTTCATAAGCCCTGCCGAGCGGTCGATCCGGTCGGTATGGCTATTACGACAGGGGAAAAGGTGGCGAGCGGCTTCCGCCGCCCGCCACCTCGCTATCGGTATCGGTATCGGAAGTTGCTGACCGGGCGCTCGTAGATCTCGGGGTCGAGTTGCCCCGCGCCATCGGGGCCAATGCTGGCATCGCAGAGATAGGTGGTGAAGCGGATACCTGTCTGGGCAGCGATCTGCCGGAGGATGGGACCAAGGCCGGACAGATGCTTGTCCTCGACGGTCATCCATTCCGGGATCGGGCCATTGCACCACATGGCCGCAACGGGGTGGTGGTATCCGCCGAAGTCCGGGTCACCATCGACGGCATCCAGCAGATGCCAAGGATAGAACCCCCGGCCGCCGGATTCGAGATCGCCCATGCAGTCGCCGAGGGTCTGTTCAAGGGACTCGCGCACCGTCGGATCGCTTTCGTTCCGTAGCCGCCGCTGGACCTTTGCGCCCTCGCGGCAAGTCTTGAGATGGCCGTTGAGGGCAAGAAGCAGCTTTTCATGGAGGGACTGCGAAAAGCGAGTGTCGCACCTGAAGTAGTTCTTGCGCACCCTGGTTCTGATGCGGCCAAGCTTTCTTGAGAGATTGAGGAAATCGAGATCAGACATTTGTTTCTCCTTTCGTTCTGACGGGAGGAGCCTGCACTGTTGCCGCGAGGGGTCAGGGATCGCGTAAGCCGACCGCCAGCGGCGGCGAGTGGTGGAGCCGATTTTCTGACGATGTTCTTGGGCGTCGGCTGAAAATTGGGGGACCGCGAAGTCCTTGACGCCGGAGTGGCTGGTGCATGATCCGAAGTCAGAGAGAGAGGAGCCCGCGGCCCCGACCAGGGGTCGCGACATTATTCAGCGCAACGCCAAAGGGGAGGTTTGGAGGGGTCTCCCCTCCATGGGTAGGGAGTTGGAGGGGGCGGGGCGTAGCCCTGCACCTTCATGGGGCGAGTTTGAGAGGGGCGGCTTGCCCCCTACTCATTCGGGGAGCATCGGACCAAAAAGTGGTTTCCTGTTTTTGGAAATGATCCGATTCTCCGGCAAGGAAATCGGAGCGCCGGGCGCGAAGGCGCATGGCGTTCCGGTGGGGAATCTTGCGCTGAGCCGGCGGGCGCGACCCACCGTAAACATGGAAGGCCCGGCGGCTTGCGCCGCCGGGCCTCTGGCTTCCCGCTCAGAACGGGATGTCATCGTCGTCGATGAACTTGCCGTCGTCGTTCTCGGTCTGCTTCGCCCGGCTCAGGAAATCGACGGTCTCGGCGATGATCTCGCAGCCGTAGCGGTCGTTGCCCTCCGCATCCTTCCACTTCGTGTAGTGGATGCGGCCGCGAACCAGAACCTTCATGCCCGTGTCGCAATACTGCTGGACCGTCTTGCCGAGGCCGTTGAAGCAGGTGATGCGGTGCCATTCCGTGTCCTGAACCCGATAGCCCTTCTCGTCACGGACCACGCGGCCTTCCGAGTATTTGGGGCGCGACGTGGCGAGGCTGAAGTGGGTGATCGAGGTGCCGCCCTGGGTGGTGCGGGTTTCGGGGGCCTGACCGATGTTGCCGGCGAGGATGACGATGTTCTGCATTGTAAGTCTCCGTTGCTCCTCGGAGGGACCATCCCTCCGACGAGACCCGGCCAAGGCCGTCGGGAGACTCCCGCAACTGCCGCCCTTGCGGCAGCTCGCCCCTAAGGCCCGGAGTGGGGCGGGCAGCCGCGCTCGCGCGGCAACACGGTCCGGAGCCGCCGGGGTTGCTGGTGGAAACCGAACGGACTTAGGGGATCAGTCAGTCGGAGGGATTGGTGCCTTCGAGAGCCAATCGGGGACGCGCAGCAGAACTGGCATCCCTGCCGGTAGCAGCAGCGTGCTGGCCCTTGGAACCCGTATCCATGCCACCGGGCATCCCGATCTAACCCACTTCCCCGTCATGTTCACGCCCCGCTGGAAGGCTGTGTGGCCCGTGACGAGAAGGGCTATCGGGTCTGGAGCGCGGAACCGGCATCGCATCACCTGCATCAATGGCACGAGGTCAGGTCCGGCAGTATTGCGGCAAGGGTTTGAAGGTGATTGCGGCTGTGTTCACGAAATGAAGTGGAAGGATGCGGCTGGCCATCGACTGCACGGCGTCAGCGGGATTCACGCCGATGACCGGCTTCCAGAGCCGGGCAAAGCAGGTCGAGAAAGACGGCAGCGTGACCGCGATGACATGATTTCCTATTCTGAGCAGGAAGCCCGGAGCCCGGTGGTCCAGCCGTCGGGTTTCCATGAGACTGCGGGATCGCGCGCGCCGGCTCAGCGCGAGAACACCGACTCGCCGAGCGCGTTCAGATTGATGATGGCCGAGACGCCGATGACCAGGCCGCCCACGCCGCCCAGAAGGTTGAGCGCGAGGGTCGAGTCTATGGCGTTCTTCGTGACGCCATAGACGAGCGCGTAGCCAGCTATGACGGCGGGCACCGCGAAGAGGGCAAGCGCGATGAGGCGAAGAA
Organism: Paracoccus angustae; assembly: GCF_042648745.1. Taxonomy (NCBI): domain Bacteria; kingdom Pseudomonadati; phylum Pseudomonadota; class Alphaproteobacteria; order Rhodobacterales; family Paracoccaceae; genus Paracoccus; species Paracoccus angustae. The sequence continues at coordinate 42,296 of NZ_JBHRXY010000005.1, read as the reverse complement.
CAGGGTTCTTGGCAAAGCCCAGGACCGCGATCACCAAGACGATGGACAGCAGGGCCGCACCGAGCGCAGCGAAACCGGACATCAGGACGCCGGCTCCCGCGCCCCACGCGTATTGCGCGGCAGTAATGGCCGACATGACGGGCAAAGCGTAGATCGCGAGATTGTAGGCGATCACGCAGGCCGTGATGGTCAAAGAGATGGCGAGCAGGATCAACGTCATGGAAACCTCCAGCGAACGGTTGAGGATCACGACAGGCTGCCGGGAGATGCGCTCCGCCTGCGACTATTCTGCTTCGCCGGTTCTACAAGGATGCTCCAATAGAGGCTCGACCTCGCTTCCTGTCAAGGTTTGGCGGCTGAAAGCCGCCGAACGGCGGCGCTTACGCGCCGCCGTCGAACTTCATGACCGGGATGCCGAGCTTGCGGGCCTTGTCGGCGAGATTCTCCTGAATCCCGGTGCCGGGGAAGACGAGGATGCCGACCGGCAGCACATCCAGCATCGCGTCGTTGCGCTTGAAGGGTGCGGCCTTGCCGTGCTTCGTCCAGTCGGGCCGGAAGGCGACCTGCGGCACCTTGCGGTGGTCTGCCCAGCGGGAGGCGATCAGTTCCGCGCCTTTCGGGGTGCCGCCGTGCAGCAAGACCATCTCCGGGTGCTTGGCATGGACCTGATCGAGCCGCCCCCAGATCAGCCGGTGATCGTTGAAACCGGCGCCGCCGGTCACGGCCACCTTGGGACCGGCAGGCAGCATCACCTCGGTCTCGGCGCGGCGTTTCGCGGCAAGGAAGTCGCGGCTGTCGATCATCGCGGCGGTCAGGTTGCGATGGTTGACCATCGAGCCGCTGCGCGGCCGCCAGGCGCTGCCGGTGTGGTGTTCGAAAGCCTCGGCGGCGAGATCGCGGAAGAGTTCCATGCTGTTGCGCCGTTCGATGAGGGTCTGTCCCTCTGCCGTGAGGCGTTCGAGTTCGACCGACTTCACCTCGCTGCCGTCCTGTTCCCGCTGCATCCGGCGCTGCGCCTGCTCGTTGTCGTCGAGATCGCGTTCCACCCGGCTGGCGGCGCGGTGAAAGAGATTGACCGTCCCCCAGAGCAGCTCTTCGAGATCGGGCTCTAAGCGGGTGTCGCCGAGCGTCGCGACGAGGGCGTCGAAGATGTCGGTGACGGCACTGGCGACGGTATTGCCTTCGGGCAGCGGCCTGGGATCGGGTTCGTCCTGGAAAGGACGCCAGCCGTAGAGCTGGAGTTCGGTGAGGGCGTGATCGGTCTGGGAGGAGGTGTGGACCGGCTCGTCGCCTGCGGAATAGGTTTCGTTCGTCATCGGGAGCGTCCTTTGTCTGGAGACCGCGCCCATCGCGGCCTTCGCAGGCGTCGACGCGCACGGGCGGGACGGGTTGGCAGCCCTCGCCCACTCCGCGAGGGCCTCGATGGCCGGGTTCGGACTATTTTGACTTTCGCGATGCAAAGGCGGGGCTCGTCCCCGCCGGCGGAAAATAGTCCGAAAGCGGCCATTGCCTGCCCGGCCCGTTTGTGCGCCGATCGCCCTCTCAGAAGGCCGTGGGTGCGGGCCTCTCCGACGAAGGATGCGCCTGCCGATGGCCAGCGAACGAAACCGGCAGGCGACGAGTTGGGCCGCGCCTCCGAGAACGATTACATCCTCACCGCTCCATGAAACGGCGGATGTCCTCGGGATGAAGCTGATCCTTCAGGGCCGCCCTGAGGGCATCGGCGCCACGGCGTCGCAGATCATCGTTGAAGTCGCCCTCGACCGGCGTGAGCGTGACCGCCTCGATCCCGAAGCTCGCTGCTCTGGAGGCGAGGCTGTCTCTTGCGCCGTCCCCGGCCGGGTCGCGATCGCGCAGGACATAGAGCCGGCGCAGGGACGGCGGGAACAGGATGGCAGCGAGGTGAGCGGCTGAAAGCGCCGCCAGCATCGGCATGTGGGGCAGAACCTGACGGGGCGACAGCACGGTCTCGATGCCCTCGCCGGCTACGAGAACCTCAGCGGCAGTGTCGAAGCGGACTGCGTGGCCGAGAAGGTCGCCCATCGCCCGCCGCGGTGTTTCGACAGGTGCCTTGCCGGAACCGTCCGGGGCGAGCCAGGTGCGATGCGCGCCGGTCTGGTGGCCGGAGAGATCGGTGACGGCGGCGACGAGTGCCGGCCTGATCTCGGTGGGCGAATGCTCATCGGGCCTGTAATAGCACCGGGGATGGTAGCGCAGCGCGGCGGTGCCCGAGAGGCGGGTGATCGCCCGCCCGCGCAGGTAGATCTCCGCAAGCGTGCCGCCGATCGGCTGCGCCATGGCGAAGAGGCGGCGAGACGCTTCAGGCGAACCGGACGCCACGCTGGACGTGCTGCCGGTCGGCGTCTTCGTCTTCTCCGGTTCGGGATGCGGGAGAGCGAGGAAACGGCGCGCTTCCTCGGCCACGTCCTTGAAGTCGACGAGGCCAAGCGATTGCCGGATGATGTCGAGCAGATCGCCATGCTCCCCAGTGGCCATGTCGGTCCACTTCCCCGCCGCGCCCTTGCCGGATTCAGGCCCGGTGAGGCGGACAAACATGGATCGCCCAGGCGTGTTTTGCACATCGCCGACCAGCCAGTATCGTCCGGCGCGCTGGCCGGACGACAGATAATGGCGGCAGACCGCCTCGGCCTCCCGACCGAGACGGATCGCCAGTTCCGAGACATCGTGACGGGGCATCATGCTGCCTCCCGCTCGCCGATGCGCTCGACCGGCCAGCGGTCGAGAACCTTGCCGAGAACGGCAGGGCCAGTCCCATCGACCGGAACGAACATGCGCAGCTTCCATGAGATGATTTCGTGGAAGAGGCCATAGGCCGAGAGGCGCTGACGCATCATGTCGGTAAAGCCGGAGAGTTCGATCCGGTTCGCGCCCATGACGCGGACCCGCCGAAGCTGAAGGCCCTCGGCGAGATCGAGGATCGTCCGACCTTCCATCAGCGCCGCAAAGGCATCATCCGGCGTGACCGATGCGGTTCCGGTCTTGGTCGCGTTCGCGGCCCAGGCTGGAGAGACCTTCCGGCCGATGATGCGCTCGCCGGCGTCAGACTGGAGCCGATAGACGCGGGTGGAGTCATTGGGCAACCGCTTCCAGATCGGCAGCAACAAGCCCGTGACCATATGCAGGGTGCTGTCGGCAAACTCCGGCACTTCTGCAACCTCGGCCTCCCAAGCCGATGCGAAGACGTCCCGGTCGGCCTCGACCCAATGGGTTTCGCCCATCATTCTGACCGGGACGTTATGGGCCTCCATCGGCCGGATCAGGCGGACGCGGCGCTCGATCTCGCCATCATCCAGCATGACGCTCGTGCTGGGGATCTGCACCGCCGCGCGACCCGAGCGCTCGTTGATCAGCAGCTTCGCACGCGGATCATCGAGTTCGGCCAAGGCGGCGTCGAGCGTCACCGGCCGGTTGCGCTTGCGTTCGGTGATAGTCAGCAGGCTGGTCTCGGCCCCGGTGCGCGGATGGGTGTAGATCACCTGCCGGTCCGCCACCACGAAGCTTTCGGCGCGCAGCGTCTCCAGTCCGGCATCATAGGTGCCCGAGGCGATGGCGCCCTCAATCCGCGCGGTCAGAAGCTGCTCGAAGGCGGTGAACAGCACGCCCTGAAGCTCAATGGTCAGGGCGAGCAAACGGTTGAGAAACGTGGTGATCGCCGGCAAATCATCCTTGATGCCGTTCGAGTCCATCAGCTTCAGCCCCGTTGCGGCCTCGAACCGCTCCAAGCTGCATCCCTCGACCTTGCCCCGCACCAGCAGGAGATAGAGCTGGCGCAGCGCGTCGCGGGCGTAGTGGCTCTCCAGATTGTCTTCCGGGCGGAACAGGCCCTGACCGCCGGTCTGGCGCTGGCCGCGCGTGATCGCACCCAAGGTGTCGAGGCGGCGGGCGATGGTCGAGAGAAATCGCTTCTCGGCTTTCACATTGGTCGAGATCGGCCGGAACAGCGGCGGTTGCGCCTGATTGGTGCGGTGCGTGCGGCCAAGCCCTTGGATGGCGGCATCGGCCTTCCAGCCCGCTTCGAGGAGATAGTGGACGCGCAGCCGGGTGTTCTTCGCCGAGAGTTCGGCGTGGTAGCTGCGCCCGGTGCCGCCGGCGTCGCTGAACACCAGCACACGCTTGCCATCATCCATGAACGCCTGGGTCTCGGCGAGATTGGCCGAACCGGCGCGATTCTCCACGACCAGCCGGTCGATGGTCACGCTGCGCTTGCGAACGATCCGGCGCGAGCGGCCAGTGACCTCGGCCACGGTGTCAGTGCCGAAATGCTGGATGATCTGGTCGAGCGCGCCGGGGACCGGCGGCAGGCTGGCGAGGCTTGCGATCATCTCGTCGCGCCGCGCCACGGCCTCCCGGCTTTCGACTGGCTGGCCGTCGCGATAGACCGGGCGAGACGACAGGTTGCCCTCCGAATCCGTGAACGGCTCGTAGAGCTGGACCGGGAAGGAATGGGCGAGGTAGTCGAGGACATATTCGCGCGGCGACAGGTCCATTTTCAGGTCGCCCCATTCCTCGGTGGGGATCTCGGCGAGCCTCCGTTCCATCAGCGCCTCGCCGGTCGAAACGATCTGGATGACGGAGGAATGGCCCGCCTCCAGATCGCTGGTGATCGAGCGGATCAGCGTCGGGGTTTTCATCGACGTGAGCAGGTGCCCGAAAAAGCGCTGCTTGGCGCTCTCGAAGGCCGAGCGGGCGGCGGATTTGGCCTGCCGGTTCAGCGTGCCGGAGCCGCCGTCGCCGCCGGTGATGTTGGCGGCCTGCATCGCGGCATCCAGGTTGTTGTGGATGATGGCGAAGGCATCGGCGTAGCTGTCGTAGATGCGGATCTGCTCCGGGGTCAGCTCATGGTCGAGCAGCTCGTATTCCACGCCTTTGAATGACAGCGAACGGGCGGTGTAGAGGCCGAGGGCGCGCAGGTCGCGGGCCAGCACCTCCATTGCCGCGACGCCACCGGCCTCGATCGCCTCGACGAATTCCGCCCTGGTCGAGAACGGGAAATCCTCGCCGCCCCAGAGGCCCAGGCGCTGCGCATAGGCGAGGTTGTGGACGGTGGTGGCGCCGGTGGCCGAGACATAGACGACGCGGGCCTGCGGCAGGGCATGCTGGAGGCGCAGCCCGGCGCGACCCTGCTGGCTGGCGGCGACATCACCGCGTTCTCCCTTGCCGCCGGCGGCGTTGGCCATGGCATGCGCCTCGTCGAAGATGATGACCCCATCGAAGTCGGAGCCCAACCATTCGACGATCTGTTTGACGCGCGAAACCCTTTCGCCGCGGTCGTCGGAGCGCAGCGTGGCATAGGTTAAAAATAGGACGCCTTCGCCCAGAGTGATCGGCTTGCCTTGTAGGAAGCGCGACAGCGGCGTGACCAGCAGCCGCTCCATGCCGAGGGCGCTCCAGTCCCTTTGTGCGTCCTCCAGCAGCTTGTCCGACTTCGATATCCAGACCGCCTTACGCCGCCCTTGCATCCAGTTGTCGAGGATGATGGCAGCGGATTCCCGGCCCTTGCCGACACCAGTGCCGTCGCCGACCATGAACCCTTGGCGGAAACGGATGGCACCCTCGGCCTCCTCCGGCGCGGCGGACAGGCTGTCGAGCGTGTCATCGACCGTCCAGGCCCCGGCGAGGAAGCCCGTATGGGCCTCGCCGGCATAGATCACGGTTTCCAGTTGCGCCTCGGACAGCTTGCCGAGAATGTCGGCTGGCAGCATCGGCCGGTAGCTCGGCTTCGGCGGCGCGATGCTCGCCATCGACGCCGATTGCACGAGCTGGGTCGGATGCGCCTGCGCGCCGGCGATGCGGATGGTCTGGAGACCGTATTCCTCATAGATCGCATCGGAGAGGCGGCCGTCTTCGGCCGGTGCCCAATCGACGGTCTCATAGGCGAGCGGCACCCCCTCCGGCTCGGCCAGCGGCGCGGCGGGCGCAGCCCTCGCCGTTCGGTTGACATAGCCGCGCACGGTGCGGGGGACGGCAGGCCGCGCGATCGGCACGGCAACGCCGGGATCGACCGGCAGCCGCGCGGGCAACTGATCCGCCAGCCAGCCCATCAGCGTCGCCACGTCCGGCGCGACTCCGATTGCTGTCGGAAACACCGCAGGGTCGTCGGCGGGCAGCTTGTCGATGACGGTCAGCCGGGTTGGGATCGTGGTGCCATGCTTGGCATAGACCGACCCATCGACTGCGGCGGAAAAGGTGACGCGGCCGCGCTCCTGCAGCCGGGTCCAGGAGGCGGTCCATGCCGGATTGTCGGCGGCGAAGCTCGCCCCGGTGATGGTCACAAGCCGCCCGCCGGGCGCAAGGCGCGCCAGCGCCGAGGCGACATGGCGGAAGGCGGCATCGGCCATGCGGCCCTCGACATTCACCATGACCGAGAACGGCGGGTTCATCAGCACGACGGTCGGGACCAGGCCGGGATCGAGGTGATCGTCGATCTGGGCGGCGTCGAAGCGGGTCACGGAGAGGGCCGGAAAGAGAGAGGAAAGCAGGCCGGCGCGCATCTCGGCGAGTTCGTTGAGGAGCAGCGTGCCGCCGGCGATCTCGGCCAGAATGGCGAGGAGCCCGGTGCCGGCCGAGGGCTCCAGCACCCGGTCGGCAGGAGTGATCGCCGCCGCCGTCACCGCCGCAAAGCCAAGCGGGATCGGGGTGGAGAACTGCTGGAAGGTCTGGGCTTCCTCCGACCGGCGTGTATGCGTCGGCAGGAGCCCGGCGATCTTGCCGAGCTGCGGCAGGATAGCCGCCGATGACCCGGCTCTGCGGAAAAGCGCAGCGCCGTATTTGCGCAGGAAGAGGACGGTCGCCGCCTCGCAGGCATCATAGGCGGTCTTCCAGTTCCAGGCGCCGGTGGCATCGGAAGCGCCGAAGGCCGCTTCCATGGCGCCGCGCAGGGTTGCGGCATCGACACGCTGACCGCGTTCGAGATGCGGCAGCAGGAAACCGGCAGCGGTGAAGGTGGAAGCAGCCGTCTCGGCGTCATGGTCGAGTGGAAGCGGCGCGGCGGCGGAGGCCGCCGCGGAAGCAGAGATCATGTTCATCGGAGATTCCTTGGGAGAGCGGAATAGGACCGAGCCGCACGGCGCTCTCTCTCGACCGCACCGGCTCAAATCCCTTCCGGTCGCTCTCTCCCTCTCAAGCCGTGGCGTAAGCAGGCATGAAACAAGCGCCCGGCCGAGAGGCGGAGCGCTTGTCGGGGTCAGCCAAAACGGCGTCCGGCTTTGGTGAAGGTATATTCGTTGGCGGTGATGGTCTCATCCACCGCCTCACCCGAGGAGAGGTAGTCGTATTCGCGCTCAAGCTGGCGGTAGAGCCAACGGGCCAGATCGCGCAGCGCCTCAATCACGATCTCCTCGGCATCGGCGGTCATGTCCTGATATGTCTGGCTGTCGCGTTCGACGGAAATCGCCATGCAATACTCATGGTAGTAGCGACCACGATGGCTGGCCTCGGCGCGAAGCTGGTAGAAATTGCGTCGCTGGATTGCCTGAAGGGCATCGGCGATACCGTGCAGGGCCGTATCCTGCGGTGCATGGGATCGAATCTCGGCCGAGGCGTTCTTCCCATAGGAGTAGAACCCTTCCCAACAAGCGCCATCGCCTTGTGACCAGAAGCCTGAGAAGAAGATGCGCGGCTCCCGCCGCGAGCCGCCGCCATACAGGCGCACGGTGCGGGTCTTGAAGCGGATGCCGAGGATTTCCGCGATCCGCTGGAAATCCTCATAGACCGCATCATACCAGTCGTAGTCGAACCCGCCTTCGCGATACCAGGCGCGGGCCTTGTCCTTCGCCGTGTCGGAAAGCTCGTCGAGCCGATAGACCGTGGTTTCGATGATCTCAGGCATAGGGATCACCTCCGTCCAGGACGATCTCCAGCCAGCTGCCGCTATAGATCCAGTCCACGGTCTCGCCGGTGGCGAGATCGAGGGCATGCGCGCCACCACCGAAGGCGTTGACCCTGGCTTGCGAGCAGGCGGTCGCATACTGGAAGCCCCAGAGGCCCGACAGGCCGAACGCGGCCGCGCAGCGTTTTACGAACTGGATCACATGCTCGGGATCGCCGGTCTCATCGTCGCGCATCCAGAGCTGGGTGCCGCCATGCTCAGGCTGGATCGACAGAATGAATCCTTCCGAGGGAGGGTCTTCGGCAGCGTTTTCCTCTGAAAGTGCGTTGTAGAGGTCGAGCGCGCGGGCGGCGTTTTCCGGGGTGCCTACGTCGAGCAGGCAGGAGAAATGGGTGAAATAGTTAGCCATGTCGGACTCCTGAAACGAGAAAGCCCGGCGCGCGGCCGGGCGAAGATGTGGAAGAAGGTGTCAGGCGGCCTGGGGCAGATGGAGAAGCTCCGCCGCGGTCTCGCGCCAGTAGGGATCGACCAGTCGGGCCTCGAGCAGGCTGGCGCGATAACGATGATCGCGGGCTGCGCTGTGATCGACCCGACCGGAGGCGGCGAAGGCCAGCCCGCGCAAGCGGCTGGCTTCGGTGATGATGCGGCGGGCCTCCACGTCGGAGACGACGGGCTGCTGCCAGAGGACGATTCCTGCCCGGATCTCGCCACCGAGAACCAGGCCGAGATCGCCGTCCTGAATGACGACGATACGCGGGTGAAAGCGCAGCGTGTCGTCCGCGCTGACACGAATGTCGCCGCGCGCGACGCGCTGGCTGGCAAGGATCATGGCTTCTTCGGCGGATGCGGATTGACCGATGACGACCGTGCGGTCGAATTCATCGGCCTCGTCGAGGCCCTCGTAACCGGCCGTGCCCATGCAGGAGAGGCGCAACGGCAGCTTTTGGGCGTAGCGCAGCCGGGGCAACACCTCGCGCGTGATGACGTCGCCGACCAGGGTAAAACCGGGGTGGTGGGAAAGGGTCATGGGGTTTGCTCCACGACGGGCGGCGGAAGCCTCTCTTCCACCTGCAACCCGTCACGGCCAACCGACCCACCCTCTCACTCTCCTGTTGTCGGGGTGGATCAGCACCACGGTTCGCGGCGTCCCGCCCAGGTTCGGGCCAGTCCCTCGCTGACGAGAATGTCTCCGACGTCTCGTCCCTCGACGCGGATCGCCGCCAGGGTCCGGCCATAGCGGTCGGTTCCCTGGTGCAGGATTTCGATCCGCTGGCCTTTCAGAAGCTCGGCCAGCCTGATCTTCGATTGCAGCGCGAGGTCGGTTTCATACGCGCATTGCCCCTCGATCTCGGGGGCGTCGATGTTGAAGATCCGGACGGCCTCAGATTGCCGCGTCGTGCCCAAGCGAATGGAATCGCCGTCCCAGACGCGGATTTCGGCCGGTTCGCATGACGCCGTGCAGAGCAGAATGGAAACGACAATATGGCTGAGCATGGCGAATGGCTTTCATCTTGATGGAGCGAAATCGGCGTGATCGCCGACGGTTCTTTCCGATGCGGGTCGAGATCGCAATGCCGTCCGGCACGCAAGCGGCAATCGGCGGCGATTGTCGGGAGAAGGCCCGACTGCGCTTGGGCACCGGGCCTTGGGAGTGAGGCGCTTTCGCGCCTCAGCTCCACGGATCGAGTTCCAGCTTCACCATCTCCTCGTCGCCGTCGAACTCGTCGGCCGGCATGGCGGAGTGGGTTCCATCTCCGGCCTGAAACACGACGATGGAAACCATCAGCGTGGTGGCGAGGCTGGCGGCGAAGGCGGTGGCATCTGCATAGGACATGGGTTCCGGCTCCTGTCTTGGGAGGCGGGGGACCATCCCCCGCGCGACAGGCGCCCGAAGTGTCCGACCGGATCTGCAATCACCCTCGCGCGTTCGGCTCGTCCGAATCCGCGAGGGCGGCACGCTCGCGTAAGCCGACCCCTCGTGGGTTGATTGACAAAGAGACGGTCGGACCAAGGTTCGCGAATGGAAGCGGGGGTGGTGCTTCGCCTCTGACAGGATGCCGGGAATCCCGTCATAGATGCCCCGCCGCGCCAGCCTCGTTGCCGGGCTGATCTTCAGGATGTGTTTCAGGCTGGAGATGGAATCCGCTGTCCCGCTGCGAGAAGCTGACGGCGCAATGGTGACGCTGGACCTCGATCCGTCGCTGGCTGCGCGGCGATACCCCGATGGCCCGGTCTGCGCCAGGCACAGGCGTAAGGGCTGCTCAGTCCCATAGCCCATCGGCGATCTCGCGGGCGATAATTGCCCGAGCCTCCATCATCACGTCGTCGCCGGACGTGTCGATATGACCGTAGAACCGTGTCCGGGCGCCGTGCGCGCTCCAGTCCGCATAGCGGCAATATTCGCACCTATCGAGCCGGAAGGCGCGCATGTCCTCGGCCCAATGAGGCTTCGGCTCCACGAAGACGGTGACGCCGCCGCGCGTTTCCTCCCACGGAAGCGATCGCTCCATGGGAGGGTTGCGGCGGTCGTCAGCGAAGATTTCATCAACCGTCATGATCATGCGCCACCACCATCGGCGCTTGGAACGGGGCTGTCCGGATCGGTGGAATCAGGAGGATCGCGTTTGATTTCACACGCCTTCGTCCAAAAGAACTCGTCGCGCTCCAACATGCGCTCGAAATACACGTCGCCGATCTGGTCGTCGGGCGGCAGATCGTCATCGAAGGCGTCAGTCCACCATTCTTTGGCGATCTCTGTGCGCCAGTGCATCGCCTCTTCGCTGTCGAGAAAAGCGCGCACATCGGTTCCATAGCGATGTTCATAAAGGGCGACATGAACAGTCTGAGGAATGGGCTGGCCGGGGTTGGGATGGTTGTCGGATGGCATGATCCTGTCTCCTGAAAAAAAAGGCCCGGCCGGGGCCGAGCCTATATGGGGTGGGGAGTAAGCGGGGCGACCGAGACCGCCCCGCTGGTGCGCGTCACTCGGCGGCGACCAAGGCCACCGGATCGTCGGCGGCATCGGCCGCGTTCTCATCGTCACCGGCGAGGAAATCGGGCAACGCCATGCCATTCTCGTCCTGATCGGCTGAGCCATCCACGGCCTGCGCGTCCACGGTGGGGCGCAGCGGCTCCGGCAGCCAGCCGGTATCGGCCAGAAGCCGCTCGGCCTCCTTCGCCATGTCGCCCTTCTTGAGATGCGCGATGAGATCGGCCGCGCGATCGCCGGCGCCTTCACGCACCGCTTCGAGGATGCGAGTCTTGGTCACGCGGCCGAGGTAGTTCTCGACCGTGGGTTTCCAGCCGGCTTCGACAAGATCGAGGCCGGTGGCCTGCGCCAGCCGTTCGGCCTCGGCCATGCGGCGGTCGAGACCGTGCTGCGAGATGCCATTCCCCGAATAGGGGTTCGGCCGCTCATAGAGCGCGTTGACGCCGAAGCTGACGCAATGGGCGAGCAGCGCCAGGCGGCTGGCATCGTCGAGGCCGTCGATCCAGCCCCAGAGCCTGTCGTCATCACCGGAGGGAATGTCGCCCCGCCAGGCGTCCGCGCGTTCGTCGATCATCTTCGCGGCGGCACTGTCCGCGAGCCCGGTCGCATCGGCCGGGAGATAGATGTGACGCACGGCGGCATAAAGGCTCGTTCCCGAGGTGGACGTGCGCTCGAAGGTATCGAGAACCAGCTTGTGCAGCAGGGCCGTCATGGCGACGTGCGGATTCTCGGCGAGCGCATTGCGCAGCGCCAGCGTCCGCCATGCGGTCAGGTCCGTCACCAGCCGCTCGGGCAGCGGTTTGACAGCATCGTCCTCTTCCTCGTCGGCGTCCGGGACCGGCTCGCCGCCGACAGTGATGACGGCGCGCTGCACGGCATCAGGGTCGGACGGGTCCGCGCCCTCTCCGGCATCCTCGCCATCGACCGTCTCGGGTTGCTCATCCTCGCGGCGGACGTAGCCGCTGCTGACGATCAACTCGCCCTCGCGGCCGATACTGACGAAAACACCGGCACGGGCGATGTCTTCCGGCGCGAAGGTGACGGGCCGGTTCTCGAAGGCTTCCAGCTCGGCCTCGATCTCCCCGAGACGCTGATCGGCCTCATCGGGGAGGTCGTCGGCTTCGGCATACTTGGCTTCGAGTTCGTCATACTCGTCGCGCAGCGCCTCGCGCGTGGCGCGCTCCTCTTCGGTCAGTTCCTGGGTCACACCGGCCAGCTTGCGCAGGCCGTTGGTGTGGCCGTAGGGCAGCTCGACCGCCGCGTCGATCCACTTCCAGCCTTGACCGGCGATCTCGTCGGCAATGGCGCGCAGCTTCTCGTCGACCAGGCGGTCGAGGAGCGTGACGTCCTGCAACCAGCCGCCGTTTTCCTCGGAGAAGAGGTCGCGCAGCACCGGGCCGCCCGCTGTCTCATAGGCTTCGACGCCGATAAAGCGGGCGCGCTTATCGGCGGCCGGAACCGTGGTCTCGGTCAGCATATTGCGGATCTGCCAGGGCTCCTTCTGCCACGACGTGCTGATGCGCTCCCAGACCTGATGCTGGCGCTCGTGGTCGGGGTTGACGGTGAAGGCTTCCAGCATCGCCAGCGTCATCTCGTTGCGCGCATAGGCATCGTGTAGTGTCGGCGCGACGGTGGCGAGGCGCAGACGCTGCATGATGTAGCGCGGCGTGGTCCGCCAGGCGTCGGCGATCTCCTCCTTCGACATGCCCATGTCGAACATCCGCTTGAACGCCTTGAACTGGTCGAGCGGATGCAGGGCGAGGCGCAGCAGGTTCTCGGCCAGCGAGTCGTCGACGGCCGAGGTCTTGGCGTCGGCCTTCTTGACGATGCAAGGCACAAGCCCTTCGGCCGGGAAGCGACCGGCTTCCACAAGGCGCGCGATGGACCTGTAGCGGCGGCCGCCTGCGGGTGTCTCGAAATCGCCGGTCTCATTGCCGTCCTCGTCGAATACGGCGCGGACATTGAGACCTTGCACGAGATCTTCCCGCCGGTCGATGTCATGGGTCAGGTCGTCCAGGCCGGCCTCCACGTCGATCTCGCGGACGTTGCTATCCGACAGTCGGATGCGGTTGAACGGAATATCGCGCGCCCGCGAGAACTCGATCATCTGAAGGGCGGGCTTCTTTTTCTTGGCAGCTCGGGCCATGGTGGTCATCTCCGCGACGGGCGGTCGTGAGCCTCTCTCTCGACCTCCAACCCGTCACGAAGCGAAGCGCCGCCCTCTTACTCTAAGAGGGCAGCGCTGTCGCAAGGACACGGGCTATTCAGCTTTGGAACAGCTCGTCAGTCGGCCTCGGCAACATTCGCGTTCGGGTATTCCCGCCGGTCGAAGACCGTGGCGGGGCCATGATCAGCGTGTTGAAGGGCGCCCTCTATGAAGAAGTGCTGCGGATCGAACCCTTGGTAGAAGGCATCGACCGCGGCATCCTCATCCTCTGCTTCGACCTCCTGGACGAAGCAGACCCACATCGCCCGCCGCTGGCGGACGAAGTAGCGGTTCATGGCGGGGACGCACTCGAATACCTCGTTGATGTCGCCGTCCGTCGCGGCGGCTTCAAACTGCTCGACGGCATGATTCCGGTCCGCGGCCTTGCACAGCCAGAACTCGTTCTCGGCGCCATGGCAGATGAGGAAGGTTTTCAGGGGCGTGGGTGACTGAATAGCAGGCATCTGCGTTCTCCGTGGCGGGCCGCCGGGAGCCTCTCTCCCGGCACCCAACCCGCCACGACCCAAAGCGCCGCCCTCTGTCTCCAGAAGGGCGGCGCTGCGAGCCGGAAAATCGCAAAGCCGGAAATCCGGCTATGTGCATCGGCGAGTTTCAGCAGTCACACCCCGCACATGCCCTCGCATTCGTTCGGCCAGAGGTCGAGCTGGCCATGATCGGCGGCTGTCGAAAGATCGGCCAGATCGAGCGGGACGGCGGAACGGTGAAGATAGACCTCGCCGCGAATGCCCCGGAAGCCCGTGCGGATGGCGGCATCGACCGACACGGCATCGGTCCACCCTTCGGGATCGTGGTCACGCATATGCCGCCAATAGGCATTGGAATGGAACGGGCAGCCGATGCAGGCGCTCTTGGGCGGGAGAGGATAGCCATGCCGCTCCAGCCAGCGCAGGCAGTCCTGGCGGGTCATGCCCCGTTCGATCAGGGGCCAGCGGTTGACCTGCCAGTCCTCAAACGAGGGCTTCATGCGCAACGCCTCGTCGAGAGAAATCCCGATCCATTGCTCGGCGACTGGCGATCCGGGCGAGCGGCGCCCCGCAATGCCAAGGAGTTCGCGCACCTTCCGCCGGATTGGGGTGATCTTGTAGTCCTTGGTGCATTGGCGGCGGATCATGCCAATGCTGATCCGCTCACCTGCCAGGACGCGGGAACCGACAATGACGGGTTCGCCGTTCTCGTCTTCATCATAGACGGGTAGTTCAGTCCCAGCGGGCGCGACCGTGCGTGTGAAGGCGGGGATCGAGGCCCACCGCTCGCCGCGTGCGCCGGTGAGCAGATCGGCGCGGATATCCCCGGCCGAGACGATATGGATGGGGAATGGCAGGACATTCGGCGATCCCAGCCAGGCAAGATGCTCATAGACCGCGTTCGGCTCCCAGCCGGTGTCCGCGAAGATCGCGCAATCCGGCATCGGGCCGATCTCGCCATGGGCAGCCATGAGGGCGAGCGTGGTCGACTGGACGCCGGCGCCGAGGCTGAGGACACGCAGGCGGATCTCGGCCGCCTGCGCAGGATCGGGGATCGAGCCGGGAAAGGCGAGCGCGTTCATCATGCTGCCTCCCGCTCATCGTCGGCCGCACCGAGCCCGTCCGCATCTGGCAGGAAGGACAAAATCCAGTCGGCCGCTTTGCTCGCCTGCGAGGCAGCGCGGACGACGGCCCGGTTGTCCTCGCGCAGCACTTCGAGCCAGGAGGCGATGTAATCCGCATGGCGGACGGTCGGCACAATGCCGAGGGAGGCACAGCAGAAGGCGGCCGAGATTTCCGCCACCAGCTCCTCGAAAGCGTATTTCCTGGTGCCGAAGGAACCGGAAAAATCGCGGTTCAGCCGGGACGCATGGCCTGTCGCATGACCCAGCTCATGCAGGGCCGTCCGGTGCCAGTTGATCGGCTCGAAATAGGCTTGCGGCGGCGGAACGACCACATGGTCGAGGGCCGGGACGTAGTAGGCGCGGTCGCCGCCGATGCGGAAGTCGATGCCGGTCGCCTTGATGAGCGCCTCGACCCTCGGCTCGACCAGTCCGGATGGCGGAGGCGGCATGGCCACGGCAATGTCCTCGGGCAGGCCCTCGCACTGCGCGGTGTTGAACACCGTGAACCGCTTCAGGAACGGGATCTTCCCCGGTTCCTCGCCGGTCTCTCGCGCCCGCCGCTTCTCGTCCTCGGGCGTGAAGCGATCGGCATAGACGACGGTTGTGCCGCACTCGCCCTTGCGGACATTGCCGCCGAGCGAAAGCGCCTGGCGGAAGGTGAGCCAGCCCTGTCCGGGGAAGCCGTGCTGGACGACGGCGCCCCACAGGATGAGGATATTGATGCCGCTATAGGCGCGGCCGGTGCTGGCGTTCTGCGGCAGGCCGAGCGGGGCCTGGGCCGTGGCCTTGCCCCAGGGCTGGACCCAAGGAAAGCGCCCGGCCTCAAGCTCGGCGATGATCTTGTCGGTGATCTCGTCGTAAAGGTTCGCCCGATCCGCGCCGGAACGGGGGGTATGGTCGTATCTGGACATCGCGGTTCTCCGCGACGGGCGCCGGAGACCTCTTCTCCAGCCCTCAACCCGTCACGGCAAACCCCGTCTGCACTCTCACTCTAAAGCGGCGCTGCCGCCGATCACGGCGGCGCGGTGCCGTGCCCAACCGCAAGTTCGTCCGTGGTCGGCGGTTCGAACATCTTCGACCAAGCGAGAAGATCGTTCGGATCGACAGCCGCATCGGCAGGCGCATCGCGGTTGCGGGCGATGATCCGACGCTGCAACTCCTCGACGGGGACGTCGAGATAGTGAAGCCGGGTCTCGCAGCCGAGCGACTGCGCAACCGCCCGGTAGGAATCGCGCTCCTCTCTTGACCAGAAGCCGTTCTCCAGAATGACGTCGTTTCCGGCGGCCAGAAGGCGTTGGGCCAGACGCCATTGCAACTGCTCGACACGCGCGCGGCCGCCCTCGTCGTAGAGCTGGAATCCGAGCGTGGACATCCATTCATCGGGAGAGAGGCGAAGCCCCTTTCCCTGATTCTCAAGCTGCCGTGCCAATGTGGTCTTGCCCGAGCCGGGAAGCCCACAGATGAGATGAAGTATAGGCATTGGGACAGTGTATCGCGAGGCGAGCGCGTCCACCACATCACTGAGTCCGGCTGAGACCTACCCAGGGGGCGTTGCGGGGTCTCCCCGCAGAAGGGGGTGTGCCGGCAACGCAGTGCCGGCCAGGGGGAAGGCTTTCCCCCGCAAGAACCGACAACCGCAAAAGCGTAGAAGTGCAAGTAAGCAATACCTGACTTCACCTGCCGCTATAGCCAAACGAGCAACCTGCTTTCGACGTTCGACCATCTTGGTATATCCCCTACAGGGGGATAGGATATGACGATGACCAAGCCATCCCAAACTCACCAATCCCACCCGGAGATCGTCAAGCGGCTGAAGCGCGCCGATGGTCATCTTCGCGGCGTCATCGAGATGATCGAGGGCGGGCGGCCGTGCCTCGACATCGCCCAGCAGCTCCATGCCGTCGAGAAGGCTATCGCCCAGGCCAAGAAGACACTGATTCAGGATCACCTCGACCATTGCCTCGAAGAAGTGGTCGGGCCGCTCGGGCGTGATCGGCGGCAGTCGATCGACGAGTTCAAGGAAATAGCGAAGTATCTGTGATGTTGGCGATCCTCGAAAACCGGACCTATCGCCACCTCTTTCTGGCACAGGTCATCGCACTGGTGGGAACCGGCCTTGCGACGGTGGCGCTGGGCCTGCTGGCTTTCGAACTGGCGGGGGCGGAGGCCGGCGCGGTGCTGGGGACCGCGCTCGCCATCAAGATGATCGCCTATGTCGGTGTCGCGCCGGTCGCATCGGCATTCGCCGAGCGTGTGCCGCGGCGCGCCATGCTGGTGGCGCTCGATCTCGTCCGCGCCGCCGTTGCCGTTTTCCTGCCTTTCGTCACCGAGATTTGGCAGGTCTATGTTCTGATCTTCGTGCTGCAATCGGCCTCGGCCGCCTTCACGCCGACCTTCCAGGCGACGATCCCCGACATCCTGCCGGACGAGAAGGAATACACGCGCGCGCTGTCGCTCTCCCGGCTGGCCTACGATCTGGAAAGCGTCGTCAGTCCGATGCTGGCGGCGGCACTTCTCGCCTTCATCTCGTTCCATAGCCTATTCGCCGGCACGGTGATCGGCTTCCTCGTCTCGGCGGCTCTGGTGATCTCGGTCGTCCTGCCGAGTCCGAAACCGTCGAAACCTCGTGGTATCTACGACCGCACGACGCGCGGCATCCGCATCTATCTGGCGACGCCGCGCCTGCGCGGGCTGCTGGCGATCAACCTCGCAGTCGCCTCGGCGGGCGCGCTGGTGATCGTGAATACGGTCGTTTACGTGCAGGCTGTCTATGGCCTCGACAACCAGGCGATGGCCCTGGCCCTCGCGGCGTTCGGTGGCGGCTCGATGGTCGCGGCGCTTGCGCTGCCGAAGCTGCTGGACTCGATTCCAGATCGAACGGCGATGCTCGGTGGCGCATCGCTGCTGGCGGTGGGAACACTGGCGGCGGCGGCGCTGCCGGGCTACGGCTGGCTGTTGCCGCTGTGGTTCCTGCTCGGTGTCGGCTATTCCACGGCACAGACGCCATCCGGCCGGCTGCTCCGGCGCTCGGCCAATCCCGAAGACCGGCCGGCGCTGTTCGCCGCGCAGTTCGCGCTTTCCCATGCCTGCTGGCTGATCGCCTATCCGCTTGCCGGGTGGGCCGGCGCGACGCTCGGCCTGCCGATGACGGCGATCATTCTGGCCGCGCTGGCCGCTGTCGCGATCGGCATCGGCTTCGCCGTCTGGCCTGCCGACGATCCAGAGGTGCTTGAACACGGTCATGCCGATCTGTCGGCCGACCATCCGCATCTCGCAGAAGCTGGGCATGGTCGACGCCATGCCCATGCCTATGTGATCGACGACATGCACGCGGCTTGGCCGCGTGAGCGCTGATCGCGCTCCCGTCAGGTTCTCTGGTCCGGCTCCGAGGGGAGCGCATATCGGATAACACGCAGATGGTCATCGTCCTCCAGCGTGACTTCAAGCACCTGGTTCACAAGGTCTGGATCGGCGTCAAGTTCGAGCAGGGCTTGCTCGAACAACTCCAACTGGAGGGCTCGCGTCATACCCTCGGGGCCATTGAGGCAGACCAGGCCGGCATGCAGATCGACACGGGCATATTGCCCTTTCTCGCCGGGGCGCGAGGCTGCGCCCCGGAAATCGACGGAATTGCGGGTCACGAAGGTCCAGTCGTCCTCGATGATGAGGGGTAACCGTCCGGTCTAACCGCTCTGCCGCGGTGTGAGAGTGCGGGATAGTGTCCACCATTGATAGTGGACACTGTGGTGATGACGTGGCGCGTCGGACGAAGCGGCTTTGGACGGATGAGGAGAAGCGGTCGATCTGCTTCCAGACGGCGGCGCCGGGGGTATCGGTCGCCCAGGTGGCGCGGCGCTACGCGGTGAATGCGAACTTGATCTTCAAGTGGCTGCGCGATCGCCGTTACGCGCCGGACCCCGCCTCGGCTCTTCCCCCGTCAGAGGAGGCGCGCTTTCTGCCTGTGGAGATTGTCGCGGAGACCAGGTCTGCCCGGGCAACACCTGCCGCCCACAACCACATCGAGATCGAATTGGCGGGCGGGCACCGGATGCGCATCAGCGGGAGCTATGATCCCGAGGCTCTGGCGCGGCTGATCCGGGGCGTGACGGCGTGATCCCGGTTCCGGCGAACACGCGGGTCTGGCTGGCGGCGGGCGCCACCGACATGCGCAAGGGGTTCACGGCACTGGCGGCGCAGGCCGAGGCGGTGCTGAAGCAGGACCCGTTCGCCGGGCATCTGTTCGTCTTCCGTGGCCGTCGGGGCGATCTGGTGAAGGTGATCTGGTGGGATGGCCAAGGCGCGTGCATGTTCATGAAGCGGCTGGAGAAGGGTCGGTTCGTCTGGCCCTCGGCCAAGGAGGGCAAGGTGGCTTTGTCGCCTGCGCAACTGTCGATGCTGCTGGAAGGCATCGACTGGCGGGCACCGGAACGGACGTGGCGGCCTCTGGCGGCGGGATAGTCCACGGCGCCTGCAATCAGTGATTCCCACAAGTAATACAGTGGGATAAACTTTCCGCATGCTCACCCAGGCCCTGACATTGCCGGAAGACCCCGAGGAGCTGCGCAGCTTCACCGCGCGGCTTCTGGCCGAGGTGAAGGCCCAGGCGATCCTGATCGAGAAGCTCCGGCATCAGCTGGCCGGGCACCGGGCGCACCGGTTTGGTGCGTCGTCCGAGACGGCGGAACAGTTGCAGCTGGCCCTTGAGACCAGCGAGATCGCCGCCGCCGCGATGACCGCGCGGATGAAGCTGCCGGACATCGAGGAGAAGGACAAACCCAAGCGTCGTCCGATCCCGGACCACATCCCGCGAATGGAGGTGGAGCTGACACCGAGCACAGATGCCTGTGCCGATTGCGGCGGGCGCCTGCGCCGGATCGGGGAAGATGTGACGGAAGAGCTGGAATACGTTCCCGGGCGGTTCATCGTGAACCGGCTTGTCCGCCCTCGGCTGACCTGCTCGTGCTGTGAACGCTTCGTGCAGTCCCCACTGCCCTCGCGCCCGATCGAGCGCGGTCGCCCGGGGCCGGGCCTCCTCGCCCATGTCTTGGTGAGCAAGTATGCCGACCACCTTCCGCTCTACCGCCAGAGCCAGATCTTCGAGCGCGAAGGTCTCGACCTGGACCGGTCCACCCTGGCCGACTGGGTGGGCAAGAGCACGGCCCTGTTGGAGCCGCTGGCCGACGCCATCGGGCGCCATGTCTTCTCAGCCGAGGCGATCTTCGCCGACGACACGCCGATCAGCATGCTGGCGCCCGGCACCGGCAAGACCCAGACCGCCCGGCTCTGGACCTATGCGCGCGACGAACGCCCTTGGGGCGGGCAGGCCCCACCGGCGGCATGGTATCGCTTCTCCGGTGACCGCAAGGGCCAGCATCCCAAGGACCACCTCGCCCGCTTCCGCGGCTGGATGCACGCCGACGGTTATGCCGGGTTCGAGGATCTCTACCGCTCCGGCACCATCCGCGAGGTCGCCTGCATGGCCCATGTCCGGCGAAAGTTCGTCGATATCCATCGGTCGCAGGGCTCCCCGATCGCCGGAGAGGCCATCGGCCGGATCGCACAGCTCTACGCCGTCGAGAAAGAAGCCCGAGGGTCGCCGCCAGACCGCCGCACGGAACTCCGCAAAGCTCACGCCGCCCCGGTCTTCGACGATCTGCAGCGATGGCTGGCCATGAGACTGACGGAAATCTCGGGCAAATCCCCGCTCGCGGCCGCCATCCGCTATGCCCTGACCCGAATGGACCGCCTGCGCCCCTACCTCGACCACGGCATCCTGGAGTTGGACAACAACACCGCCGAACGCGGCATGCGCGCCATCGCCCTCGGGCGGAAGAACTACCTCTTCGTCGGCTCCGAGGCGGGCGGCAACGCCGCTGCCATCGCCTACACCCTGATCGAAACGGCCAAGCTCAACGCCGTCGATCCCCACGCCTGGCTCGCTGACACTCTCGCCCGCATTCCCGACTACAAGATCACCAAGGTCGATGACCTGATGCCGTGGCGCTGGAACGGATAGCGGTCACGCCGGACGGTTACGATGAGGGGGATGAGATCCCAGTCCTTCGCGCCCGAGCGGCCCAGCCAGACGACATGGGACGATTCCCCATGCCCCCTCTGGTGAGCCAGCTCGGTCAGCTTCGGGCTGAGGCATTCGTCGATCAGGAACTTCATCCGGCTCGCCTGCGCGGCACGCGATGATCCGAGAGGATGCGCGCACCTTCGGGCAGTCTGGCGATGAGCGGCTTCGGCCGTCCGCGAAGGGGGTTGGCCTCCGCATAGAGCGCGGCCAATTCCAGCCTGTCCTCGGTCAGAGACGGATAATCCTCAAGGATCTCCTTGGCGGGGACGCCCGCCGCCAATGCGGCCGCGACGTCGTGAACCGGAACGCGCGTGCCGCTGATGACCGGGGTGCCGCCCATGATGTCATCGGAGATGGTGACCACCTCGCGCGCGGCGTCCAGCCGTTCCAGCCGTGCGACGGAACGCTCGAAGAAGGGCAGAAGGTCGATGGTCAGGAAGTCGTGGCGAACGGTCCAGTCGGCTTTCAGCATGGCCTCGGTGGCTGCGCGGTTCCAGCGCCGCAACCGTGGCTCGGCGGAGCGGATGGCGAACAGGCGTTCCTCCGAGGTCAGCCGTTTGGCGCTCTCGAAATAGAAGGCGATCAGGGTGCAGGCGGCCCCTAGCACGAAACGTCCGTTTTCGACCGAGACCAGCGTTTCGGGCAGGATGCGCTCGTCGATGACGCGATTGACATCGCGCAGGCTGACGCGGGCGACCACGGCCGCCTCCGTGGCCTTCAGCATTTCAGTCGCGGGCATGGACGCCTCCAACCAATAAATCTTCCGATGTGTCGGAATATATATTGGAGGCGCCCCAATTTCAAGGCTGACCCACGATCCGCCAGCCGTTTCCGCCATCCTCAAGCCGCCAGAGGCTGCGCCACGTCGGCGGTTCTGTCGTCGTTGCCTGCTGCCTTCTGAAGGAAGCGCGCGAGCGACGTCTTCCGGGAGTCCCGATCCAGCGCGTAGGCGGTCTGCTTGAACTCGATGCCATCGAGCAGGCCCTGAATGTAGCCAGCAATCGTGTCGGCCGCCATGATGAGGGCCGTGTCGACGGTGTGGATGTAATTGCTCGTGACAGACCCCTTGGCGTGACCGACGAGAGCGGCGATGGTGATCTCCGTGAACCCGAGATCATTCGCTATGCTCGCGAAGCTATGGCGAAGAACGTGGGGAGTGACATCGGCAAGCGGGGAGTCCGTGAAGATCTTCTTCCAGTGATTGGGGAAGCTGCCGAACGCTCTGTCCTCATCACGGCCGGGAAACACATAAGTGCCGATACGCGACTTGGCGCGCTCTTCCAGATACTCCACGACAGGCAGCCCGATGGGCCGAATGGAATAGCCTTCCTTGCTGTCTTCAAGGCGCAGGCAACTGGCTTGGGCGTCAACTTCGCTCCAGCTTAGCCCGATCATTTCCGATCGGCGGCAACCCGTCATGGTGATCTGGCGGATGATCTCGACGGTCATGGCATAATTCTCGTTCTGCGCTGCTTTGCGCAGCAAGACACCAAGTAGGCGATACTCCGCCTCGGACAGCCGACGCTTGCGGACGTTATCCTTCGGTTTCTTGATGCCATGCGCCGGGTTCCGCTCGATGATCCCAGCATCGACGGCATAGGTAAGAATACCGCCGAGAAGGCTGACGGTTCGAGCGGCAGTCCCAGGACCGCCGCGGACAATGGCCCTGCCTCTAAGCTTATCGGTCTTGACCGAAATCCGAGTTTTACCCGCCATGACGTCTTTGAGGAGCTTGTTGACGTCGGATTTGGTCAAGTCACGCACCCGCCGACTGCCCAAGAGCGGGATGATGTGCCGGTTGATCCGCCCGGTATCGGTCACAATCGTGCTGTGCTTCTTTGGACGGCCGCCTTTCCCCATGATGAGACCGGCGTTCATGTCATTCAGATAAAGAGTGCAGAGTTCCTTGACCGACATGGACTTGCGATCGAGCTGCTTTTCCTCGGCCGGGTCTTCGCCGCGCGCGATCCTGCCAAGTTGGACCTTGGCCTCCTGGCGGGCCAGTTCTGGCGTCCAGATACCATGCAGGCCGATGGTGTAGCGCCGCGACCGTCCTCCCTGGCGATACTGGATCACATAGCTGCGCTTGCCTGATGTGAAGACACGAAGCCCGAAACCGGGTAGCTCATCGTCCCAGATCACGTAATCACTGCGACGGCTTTCCGCCGCATCGACGACGCGTTTTGTAAGTTTAGCCATGGACTTCCTCCGTCACATGCCCGAAAACCCGCGTAAGCACCACGTAAGCAGCAGGGCGAAAACCGTGGCGAACAGAAGGATAGGCTTGTCGGCGAAGGAAATCAAATTCCTTTTTATTTACAGTAACATAGCGCATCATGGCGTGCCCCTTTCGGTAATCGACGGAGCTAGTCGTAATCCCTCCGAAGGCAGAGGCCAGGGGTTCGAATCCCTTCGGGTGCGCCATTTCAGAACAGAACTATGAACGCCGAACGCCGCCGTTTCTACGCTTGAACCGGCGACCAGCGTTCGCAGCAGTTCCGACTTCGATCCCATGATGCGAACCTCGTCGTCGGCGACCTCGACACGCTGCGCCAGTGCGCGCAGATGGTCGCGGCGGTAGCCGCCATCGTCGAGGCGTATGCGTTCACGGGCCTTAAGGGCAAACCCCTTGAGCATGTCAGGGCTGATGCCCTGATTGCCTGAACTGTCGAGCGCGAGCTGTGTGCGTTCCGCGTCGGCGGCAGCTTGATCCCGCAAAGCCTTTAGGCTCGCCATCCGCTCTTTCGCCATCGCGTCGTCCTTATCCACCATGCCGGCTTCGATAGCGTCAAAGAGCCGGCCGAGCCGCTGGTCGGCGTCCGTGATTCGCCGGTTCAGCTCGGCAAGATACTCGCGGCGGCGCTCGGCTCGCTCCTGCCGCCGGTCGATGACGCTGGCGAGGACAGTTTCCAGCCGTTTGGGCTGGAGAAGGCGATCCCCGATATGATCGGCGACAAGATGGTCCAGCTTGTCCATCGGGATCGTGCGGCCCTTGCAACCGGTCTTGCCCTGCCGCGCCTTGGTCGAGCAGGTGTAATAGCGGTAAGTCGCTCCCGTGCTGCCTTGGCCGGTGCGCAGCGTCATCGCGCCCCCGCATTTGGCGCAGAAGCAAATGCCAGTCAGCAGCGTCGGGCCGCTGGAGACATCCAAGCCAGCTTGTCGCAGGAACGGTGCCTCGGAAAGCCGTGCATACAGATTAAGCATCCGAGTTTCGGCACGTCGGATAAATGTTTCATACGCCATGGGGATAATCTTGGTCCGCCCTTCCTCGCGGACGCCTTCACGCGGTGTTAGTCGCGATCCCAGGACAAAACAGGTCACACGCGTAGAATCGTCAATTAATCCGTGAGTCTGCAATTCAACGACATACTTCCATGCTTGGTTCTTCTGATCCATGCCGATAGGAATGCCGGGCCGCTTCAACTCGACAACAATCAAGTGCTCCACGCCAATAACTTCGTGCTGCTCATCGAACGCAGGGCGGGCAAACAGTCCTACACTGCCATCGGGTAGAATAACGAAGTCGGGCCGGTTCAGGCTGCCCTGTGCGGTTCCGCCAAGCAACCGTCTGATAACCTCCGACATGCCGCGATTGGACGTAAACTCGATGCTTTCGAACTCAGGACCGAATACCCATAGACTCCGCTCAATGAGAGGCTGAAGCTCGCGGACTTCATCGGCGCGTTCATCGCGAAGCTTTTCGTGCAGTTCGCCGATCAGCTTCAGTCGATTCTGGATTTCATCTAGCGCCAGCTTAGCGGTCGCGACGCTCCAATCTGCGAGAATGCCGTCCAACTGGTCCAGCTCGCCTGGTTGAAGGCCATGCAGTCGCGCCAGCAAGCTGTATCGGGACGACGACGCCTCCAAATTAGCAAGAATGCCAGCCACTTGATCAATCTGTTCCGGAGAGATGCCGGGGCAGGTATCGATGACTTGATCGACAAAGCTGTTCCACCGCTCAGCTCGCGCGCGTCGCCGCTTTCCACCACCATCACCTTGGGCAGGTAGATTTCCGTGGAGGCGAAAGCCGGGCGGCGCTGGATGGCGCGGGCAGTTTTGCCCATCACGCTCTTGTCGTCCTGTGTCACGCGCAAGACGAGATCGCCAAGGCCGTCCCGTTCGAGGCCGTCTTTAATGGCATCGACGACCGTAGCAGTACCCGCGTGATGCGTGATGACGTGGCACTCATCGAGCGCTTCAACGCCTGTCTTGAGCCCGCCGGGCTGCCGAAGAATACGGCCGACAAGCTGAGTCATGGCTTTTAGGTTGGCGCTGGCCGCAAGGCTGCACAGCACGTAGGCAAATGGGCAATCCCAGCCCTCTTGCAGCGCCTGTTTCGTGATGATCGCCCGCACCCGGTTGGTGGGCGACAAAAGGTCTTGATTTTCCGGATCGTTGAGATCGTTCTGCTGCGCGGTTTTGATCGCGATTTCCGCCTGATCGAAACCTGCCGTCAAGAGCCATTCGTTCACGTCCTCGGCGTGGATATGGCCGCTTTCGCGCTGATCCACGCCTGTGCGCTCGACCTGGACCAGCATGATCGGGCGAATATAGCGGCCCGTATTTGCTTGCAGTTTTCGGGCTTCAACATCGAGCGCGTTGAGCTTTGCAAGCGCCGCGTTCAGCGTTGCTTTCCAGTCATTGCCCTGCCGGGGGTCGAGGTTGAGCGGCATCTTTATCATGCCCTCGCGGTCCAGCTCGCGCCCCGTCACTTCCACCAGCACATTGGCATAGCGGCCTTCGCGGGGATTGCGGCCTCCGCGCGGCTGCACATCCTGCGGCGTGGCCGTCAGTTCCAGCACGAAACAGGGGTTGAACCCGTAGAGCGTGCCGAAGGCGAGATCGGAAATGGCGCGGTGGCCTTCATCCATCACGACCACGGGCCGGATGATCCGAAGGGCGTTTCCGAGGGAATCCTTCACCATCGGGAACATGCCCGTATAGGCGGAAAGGTTCGGGGTGCGGTCTATGGCCGCCTGATGAGCCTGTTGTTCGCCTTCAGGCGGGAAGAAGCCGTGCACGTCGCCCCGGTCCTGAAACATTTTCAAGGAATCCTGCGTCTCGCGGTTCGCGGATTGCAGCATCAGCAGCATGACGCAGAGATTGGTTTCCACGTCCCGCGCATCGAGCCGGTCCGTTTTCTCCATGATCTTCACGCGCCCTGCCGCTGCGCGGTCGAGCGCCTGGCGATCTTTCGGCCGTGGCTGAAGCTGTCGTTGGCCCAATCCAGGCCGTCCAGCGTCAGGGCCAACATCTTCAAAACGATGTCTCGGTCGTTCAGTTCTGGCTCAGCGAACAGGCGCAGTTCAACTTCGGTCCGCGCCGTTCGATACGCCGCATCGGGTCGGGTTCGGCTGCGTCCTTTTGGCTTGTGGCGGAACTCAGGCGCGAGATCGGCAAACCGACCGCGATCAGGCACAGCGGGACGGCCCTGCCCGATCATCCCGCGCCTTGCTGCCGGTACAGGCCCGACAGCTTCCGGTCTGTCCGATGTCCGGCAGGCAGCTCGGTTCTGCTGGCGGAACAGCCAAGGCAAAGGCGGTTCCCTGGCCGCGCAGGTCAGGAAAGCGCCTCCGCGGCAGCCATGTCCTCAGCCCGCCAGCAACGCCGCGTTTCCGCCTGCCGCAGTGGTGTCCACGCAAAGATGACGTTCATGGGCCACATGCGCCAGGTCGGGCAATCCGGTGACCAGTTGCACGATCTCGCCTTCCCGTGCGGCGAGAGCTTGGGCATAGGCGCGGCCCTCCGCCTCGTCGCCCCACCAAAGAACGGCGGCCATGGCGGGCAGACGGGTCAAGGCTTCGGGCGGCAGGGGGCCGTCCGCGGCAACCGCATCGCCGCCAAGCGCCGCGACGGCGGCGACCTGGGCCGTCACGGTCTCGGCCCCGGGGCCGAGGCAGAGGACCGGCGGACGGGTATGGGCGGTCAGGCGGTTCAGCTCTCCGGTCGGGCCGGGCATCAGGCGTTCGTCGATCTTGCGCGACACATGGGCGGCCAACTGGGCGCGGATGCGCCCCTCGTCGGCCTGTCCCCGCCAGTCGCCACCCGCCGTCGCAGGCGCTTGCGGCGCGAAGAAGCGCGGCACATAGCGGGGGCCGCCCGCCTTGGGACCGGTGCCCGACAGCCCCTCGCCTCCGAAGGGCTGGCTGCCCACCACCGCGCCGATCTGGTTGCGGTTGACATAGATGTTGCCCACATGGATGGCGTCGCTGACCTCCTGCACGCGCGAGTCGATGCGGGTGTGCAGGCCGAAGGTCAGGCCGAAGCCGCGCGCGTTGATGTCGGCCACCACCTGGTCCAGCTGGTTGCCCTTGAAGGTCGCGACATGCAGCACGGGGCCGAAGACCTCGCGTTCCAGATCGTTGATGCCCGCCACGCGCAGCATGGTCGGGGGCACGAAGGTGCCTTGCGCGGGCACCGGCAGCTTGTGAATGACGCGGTTGCCGTTCGCGGCGACATAGCCCGCGATGTCGTCGCACGCCGTGCTGTCGATCACCGGCCCGACATCGGTCGCCAGATCCCAGGGGTCGCCCACAACCAGTTCGTCCATGGCGCCCTTGATCATCTCGATGACGTGGGGGGCGATGTCTTCCTGCACATAAAGGCAGCGCAGGGCAGAGCAACGCTGGCCAGCCGACCGGAAAGCGCCGTTCACGATGTCGCGCACGGCCTGTTCGGGGAGGGCCGTGCTGTCCACGATCATCGCGTTCAGCCCGCCGGTTTCCGCGATGAGCGGCGTGCCGGGGGTCAGGGCCTCGGCCATGTTCTTGGCGATGGTCTGGGCCGTCGCGGTCGAGCCGGTGAAGACCACGCCCTTGACGCGTTGATCGGCTGTCAGCGCCGATCCAACCACGCTGCCGCGTCCCGGCAGCAGTTGCAGCGCCGAGACGGGCACGCCCGCCTGGTGCAGCAGCCTGACGCCCAGGGCGGCGATGATCGGGGTCGCCTCGGCGGGCTTGGCGATCACCGCGTTGCCCGCCATCAGCGCCGCCGCGATCTGGCCGGTGAAGATCGCCAAGGGGAAGTTCCACGGGCTGATCGCGCCGATGATGCCGCGTGGGGCGCCGGGGTTCGTCTCGCCCTCGGCCGCGTAGTAGCGCAGGAAGTCCACGGCCTCGCGCAGTTCGGCCACGGCGTCGGCCAGCGTCTTGCCGGCTTCCTTCGCCAGGATGCCGAAGATCGGGCCGAAGTTTTCCTCGTAAAGATCGGCGGCGCGGCGCAGCACGGCGGCGCGCTCGGCGGCGGGCGCGTCCCAGGGGCGCGCATCGTCGATGGCGCGGGCGGCGGTGGCGGCATCCGCCATCGTCACAGAGGCGATCTTGCCGCCCGTGGCGGGGTTCGTCACGTCCTGCACCGTGCCCGAGGGTTCGCGGACCGTCAGCGGCGCCGCGTCGGGAATGGCCACGTCGCGGGCGGCGTTGATCCGGGCCAGCGTCTGTTCGTCCGACAGGTCGAACCCGGCCGAGTTCCGGCGCGAGGCGCCGTAAAGATCGGCCGGCGCCAGCAGCGAGGCCGGGGCCTTGGCGGTCGCCAGCGCGTCGAAGGGGTCGCGCGCGACCTCCTCGGGGCTGACGCTTTCATCGACGATCTGGTTCACGAAGCTGCTGTTGGCGCCGTTTTCCAGCAGGCGCCGCACCAGATAGGCCAGCAGGTCGCGATGCGCCCCCACGGGGGCATAGATGCGGCAGCGGCCCGCCGTTTCGCGCAGCACGATGTCGTGCAGGCGTTCGCCCATGCCGTGCAGGCGCTGGAATTCGAAGCGGATGTCGCCCGCCATCTCTAGGATCGCGGCGACGGTATGGGCGTTGTGGGTGGCGAACTGCGGATAGATGCGGTCGCCGTAGCCGATCAGCTTGCGGGCATTGGCGATATAGCTGACATCCGTGCCGGTCTTGCTGGTGAACAGGGGAAAGCCCGGATGGCCTTCGACCTGGGCGCGCTTGACCTCGCTGTCCCAATAGGCGCCCTTGACAAGCCGCACCATGATCCGCCGGTCCAGCCGCCGCGCAGTTTCGTAAAGCCAGTCGATGGTCTGGCCCGCGCGCTTGCCATAGGCCTGCACCACCACGCCAAACCCGTCCCACCCGGCCAGCGAGGGGTTGGACAGCACCGCCTCGATCACCTTCAGCGACAGAACCAGGCGGTCCTGCTCCTCGGCGTCGATGTTCATGCCCATGTTCGCGGCCTTGGCCTGCTGGGCCAGCCGCAGCACCACCGGCACCAGCTCGCGCATCACGCGGGCCTCCTGCGCGACCTCGTAGCGGGGGTGCAGCGCCGACAGCTTGATCGAGATGCCGGGGTTCCGTTCGACCGACCCCTTGTCGCAGGCCTTGGCGATGGCCGCGATGGCGTCGCCGTAGGCGCGGTCGTAGCGCGCGGCATCAGCCGCCGTCATCGCCGCCTCGCCCAGCATGTCATAGCTGTAGGTGAAGCCCTGCTTTTCGCGGGTCTTCGCCCGGTCCAGGGCATCGGCGATGGTCTGGCCCAGCACGAACTGGCGGCCCATCTCCTTCATCGCGCGTCCCACGGCGGTGCGGATCACAGGTTCCCCCAACCGGCGGACCATGCGGCGCAGGGTGCCCGCCTGGTCGTCGTCCAGAACCTTGCCCGTCAGCATCAGAGCCCAGGTCGAGGCGTTGACAAGACTGGACGAGGCCTCGCCCAGGTGCCTGCCCCAGTCGGACGGGGCGATCTTGTCCTCGATCAGGGCGTCGATGGTGATCTTGTCGGGCACGCGCAGCATCGCCTCGGCCAGGCACATCAGGGCCACGCCTTCACGGGTGGACAGCCCGTACTCGGCCAGGAAATGCTCCATCAGCGAGGGGCGCGCCTCGGCCCGGATGCGACGCACCAGATCGGCGGCGCGGGCGGTGATGACGGCGCGGGCATCGGGCGACAGGGCGGCCTGCGCGACAAGGCGTTCCAGAAGCCGCGCCTCGTCAGCAAACTTGGCCTGGGTGGAAAAGACGCTGGGGCTGACGGAAGACATGGCCTGACTCCTTGACTGATCGGACGTGTTTATCATAGTTCCGGCAGGCGGTGCGCCTGAAAACATCGGGCTTTCTGGTTCGATGGAACATTTCGCGGGACGTTTTCAGGATGAATGCCAAGCTTGATGCCCTGGACCAGAAGATTTTGGCCGAACTGACCCGCAACGCCCGCATCTCGGTCGCGGAACTGGCCCGCAAGGTGGGTCTGTCCAAGACCCCCGTCGCCCTGCGCATCAGGCACCTGGAGGAGATCGGCCTGATCACCGGATACCGCGCGATCCTGTCGCCCGTGAGACTGGGCCTGACCCATGTGACCTATGTCGAGGTCAGCATGAGCGACACGCGCGAAGCCGCGCTGCAACAGTTCAACGCCGCAGTCCGCGCCATTCCCGAGATCGAGGAATGCTACATGATCGCGGGCGGCTTCGATTACCTGATCAAGGTCCGCTCGCGCGACATGGCCGATTTCCGGCGCATCATGGCCGAAAAGATCTCGGGGCTGCCCCATATCAGCAACACGTCGAGCTATGTCTCGATGGAGGCGGTGGTGGAGCAGAACTTCACCTTCGGCTGATCACGCCAGCCGGTCGATGATCCAGGACGCGATCATCAGATCCAGATGCGCGCCGCCGCCGTTCTTGAAGACGGTGACCTGATCGTCCGACTGCCGCCCGCGCGCGCCGGGCCGCACGAGGTCGTAAAGATCGCCCCCGATGCTGGCGGGCGTGATCGCGCCCGAGGCCAGGGGCATCAGCAGCTCGCCGATATGAGCAGTGGTTTCCCGGCTGTCCACGAACAGCGCCCCCCGGGCCATCAGCGCGTCGTCGGCTTCCCGCATGTCGGCCTTGTAGGCGCCGATCAGGTCCACATGGGTGCCGGGACGCACCCAATCGCCCCGGATCACGGGGTCGCGGGCCATGGTGGTGGTGGCGATGATGTCGGCCTGGCCCACGGCCGCTTGCAGGTCGGTCGCGACAACCAGGCGGGCCGCGCTGTCGACGCCGTCCAGCAGGGCCTGCGCCTGCTCGGGGCGGCGCGCCCAGACCGTCACCTGCTCGATCCCCGGCAGGACCGCCGCATAAGCGTGGACCAGGCTGGCCGCCACCGCGCCCGCGCCCACGATCAGCAGGCGCCGGCTGCCGGGCCTGGCCAGCAGGCTGGCCCCCAGCACCGAGTCCGCCGCCGTCTTGTAGGCCGTCACCAGCCCGCTTTCGACGATCGCCCGCAGGCGGCCGTTGTTCCTGTCAAAGACCAGCATCGCCCCCTGCACGGTGGGCAGGCCCCGCGCCGCATTGCCGTCGAACACCGTGAAGGGCTTCGCGCCATAGCCCAGGCCGTCGATGAATGCCGACCGGGTCATCATCGTGGCCGTCGAGGGGCCAAGAAACGCGTCCGCGATCTCGGCCCTGGGAAGCAGGTGCCCGGCCCGCAGCGCCTGGACGGCGCCCGGCCAGTCCAACCGTCCTGCGGCATCGTCATGGGTGATGAAGGGAATTGCGCAACCGTCGCGGCTCATCGGACACCATCTTCTGGCGGATCACGGAAAGGCGGGCACGGGAACCATGGCGGAGCGGGTGTCCGTCATCGCACCTGCCACATCTGTGCCTGTCCAACGATTGGGAAGGTGCGGCTTTTCGTTCCGTGCCGCAAAGCGTGCCGCATGTTGTAAGGACTTCTCGGGGTGATCTAGCCGGTTTGGATCGGCTTGGAAAGGGTGATGATCCGCCCTCCACCAGACCCGCCAATGCCGCGCGCCTTTCGACACCGCCCCGGCCATCAGCACCGCGCCGCACCGGTCGCGTCGTTCCCTGGACGCCGTGGCAACGAGTGCCCGCACCGGGACGACGACATGGCTGTCCGACAGAAAACGGGATTCTCATCGTCCATGGCGTCGGTGCCGGACCTGCGCGCTGCGGAGGCAGAAGCCCGGGATCCGAATTTCTCCGTATGGGCCATTTCCCATGACCCTCTGGACGCCGCGCCTTGTGTCAGGTCTTCTGACGCAAACGGACGGAGGCCCCATGGACGATCTGGAACGGCGCATTGCGCAAGCCCGTGGCGATGAACCCGCCGACCTGGTGCTGCGGGGCGGGCGGGTCTTCGACCTGATCACCGGCACGATGATCGCGGGCGACGTGGCCATCTGCGGCGACCGCATCGTCGGCCTGGGCGCGGACTACGAAGCCCGCCAGGTTGTCGAGGTGACCGGCCTGACGCTGGTGCCGGGTTTCATCGACACGCATCTGCATGTCGAAAGCAGCCTGGTCACGCCCTTCGAATTCGACCGCTGCGTCACGCCGCGCGGCATCACCACCGCCATCTGCGACCCCCACGAGATCGCCAACGTCATCGGCCTGGACGGCATCCGCTGGTTCCAGCAGGCGAGCGAGCGCACGCTGATGGATCTGCGGGTGCAGCTGTCCTCCTGCGTTCCCTCGACCGAGATGGAAACGTCGGGCGCGCGGATCGAGGCCGAGGATCTGCGCGCCGTCATGGGCCATCCTTCGGCCGTCGGGCTGGCCGAGTTCATGAACTATCCCGGCGTGATCCACCGCGATCCTTCGGCCATGGCCAAGCTGCGGCTGTTCGCGGGCGGCCACATCGACGGCCATTGCCCGCAATTGTCGGGACGCGACCTGTCGGCCTATGTCGCGGCGGGAATCCGCACGGAACACGAGGCGACCACCGCCGCCGAGGCCCTGGAAAAGCTGCGCAAGGGTATGCGCGTGCTGATCCGCGAGGGGTCCGTCAGCAAGGATCTGGCGGCCTTGCAGCCGGTGCTGACCGATGTGACCGCGCCCTACATGTGCCTGTGCACGGACGACCGCAACCCGCTGGACATCGCCGAACACGGCCATCTGGACCACATGATCCGCGAGCTGATCCGGCGCGGCAGCCCCGTGCTGGCGGTCTATCGCGCGGCATCGCTGTCGGCGGCCGAGGCCTTCGGGCTGAAGGACCGCGGGCTGATCGCGCCGGGCCTGCGCGCCGACATCGTGGCGCTGGACAGCCTGGACAGCTGCCGGGCGCGGCTGGTCCTGTGCGGCGGGCGCGTGGTGGATGATGCGGCCTTTGCCGGGCGCGGCGACCTGGCCCCCATCGGCCGCCATTCGGTCAAGGCGCCCCCCATCGCGGCGCAGAACTTCCGCTGCCCCGGCAATCGGCGCGACACGCCCGTGATCGGCATTGTCGAAGGCAAGATCATCACCGACCACCTGACCCACGACATCGCGCCCGAGGACGGCGACAAGCGCCCCGATCCGTCGCGCGATCTGGCCCGGATCGCGGTGATCGAGCGCCATGGCAGGAACGGCAACATCGCCACGGGCTTTGTCCAAGGCTTCGGCCTCCGGCGCGGCGCAATCGCCTCGACCGTTTGCCACGACCACCACAACATCGCCGTGGCAGGGATCGGTTACGACGACATGGCCCTGGCCGCGAACCGCCTGTCGCAGATCGAGGGCGGCTTCGTCGTGGCCGAAGGCGGCAGGATTCTGGCGGAACTGCCCCTTCCCATCGCCGGCCTGATGAGCCTCGACCCGTTCGAAGCCGTTCGCGACCGCCTGATCCTGCTGCGCGAGGCCGCGAAAGGCCTGGGCGTCACGCTGGAGGAGCCCTTCCTGCAATTGGCCTTTCTGGCGCTGCCGGTCATCCCCGCCCTGAAGATCACCGACCGCGGCATGGTGGATGTGACGCGGTTCGAAATCATCTCGGGCTGAAAAGCCTGCAAAAACAATGATCTAGATGATATTGGCTGGGGCGGTAGGATTCGAACCTACGGTACACGGTACCAAAAACCGATGCCTTACCACTTGGCCACGCCCCAACTGTGGGAGGGTGAATAGCCAAGGCCGCGCGGGGGTGCAAGCCGAAAAATCACAAAACTTGTCTGTCTGGCGGCGGCACTTTATGCGGCCCCCATGGAACAGGTCGATCTGCTGATATTGGGCGCCGGGGCGGCGGGGTTGTTCTGCGCGGGCTCGGCCCTGCGGCAGGGCCGGCGTGTGGTGGTGCTGGATCATGCCCGCGAGCCGGGCGAGAAGATCCGCATTTCGGGCGGAGGACGGTGCAATTTCACCAACCTCGCGACGGCGCCGGATCGCTTTTTGTCGCGCAACCCGCGTTTCGCGGCCAGCGCGCTCTCGCGCTATACCGCCGCCGATTTCCTGGGACTGGTGGACCGGGCGGGGATCACCTGGCACGAAAAAACGCAAGGACAGCTTTTTTGCGACGGCAAGGCGACGCAGATCACCCGGATGCTGCTGGACCGGATGAAGGGCGCCGCGCTGCGGATGCAGACCGCCCTGCACCGAATCCGGCATGACGGCACGGGCTTTGTCGTCGAAACCTCGGGCGGAACAATCGGGGCAAGCCAGGTGGTGGTGGCCACCGGCGGCAAGTCCATCCCGAAAATCGGCGCGACCGGCATCGCCTATGACATCGCCGCCCGGTTCGGCCTGCGCCTGGTCGAGACCCGCGCCGCCCTGGTGCCCCTGACCTTTGCCGAACAGGAACTGGCCTTGTGCCGTCCGCTGGCCGGTGTCTCGGTCGAGGCCGAGATCCGCCACGGCTGCGGCCGGTTCCGGGATGCGCTGCTGTTCACGCATCGCGGGCTCAGCGGGCCGGTGATCCTGCAAATCTCCAGCTTTTGGCAGGAAGGCGAAAGCCTGCAAATCGACCTTGCGCCCGGCCGCGACATCGCGGCAGAGCTGAAGACTGCCCGCGGACAAGCGGGCCGGGTCAATGTCGCCTCGGCCCTTGGCCGTACCCTGCCCGCGCGTCTTGCCACCGCCATCGCCGAGGACATGGGTCTGGCGCAGGCCCGGCTGGCCGACCAGCCCAATGCACGGCTGGAGGCGCTTGGGGCGCGGATCAACCGCTGGCAGATCCGCCCCGTCGGCACCGAAGGCTATCGCACGGCCGAGGTGACGCTGGGCGGCATCGACACCCGGGACCTGGATGCGCGGACCATGCAGGCCCGCAAAGTCCCGGGATTGTTCTTTATCGGTGAATGCGTCGATGTCACGGGCTGGCTGGGCGGATACAACTTTCAATGGGCTTGGGCATCGGCGGATGCGGCAGGCCGCGCCGCCTAGCCCATCACGGGATTGGCCTTGGCCAGCCGGTCGAAGGCCATCAGCGATTCCACCAGGGCGGGCATCCGCTCCAGCGGTATCATGTTCGGACCATCCGACGGGGCGCGGTCCGGATCCTCATGCGTCTCGATGAAGACGCCCGCCACGCCAAGCGCCACGGCCGCGCGCGCCATCACCGGCGCGAATTCGCGCTGCCCACCCGAGGATCCGCCCTGCCCGCCCGGCTGCTGCACTGAATGGGTCGCGTCCATGATCACCGGATAGCCGGTCCGCGCCATGATCGGCAGCGACCGCATGTCGGCCACCAGCGTGTTGTAGCCGAAGCTGGCGCCGCGTTCGGTCAGCAGGATCTTGTCGTTGCCGGTCGAGGCCACCTTGTCGGCCACGTTCGGCATGTCCCAAGGTGCCAGGAACTGACCCTTCTTGATGTTGACCACCGCGCCTGTCCGTCCCGCCTCCAGCAGCAGGTCGGTCTGGCGCGACAAAAAGGCCGGGATCTGGATCACGTCCACAGCCTGCGCCGCCTGGACGGCCTGTTCGGCGTCATGGACGTCGGTCAGCACCGGGCAGCCGAGCCGTTCGCGGACCATCGACAGGATTTGCAGGCCTTCCTCGATCCCGATCCCGCGGCGGCCCTTCAACGAGGTGCGGTTCGCCTTGTCATAGCTGGCCTTGAAGACAAAGCCCGCCCCGGCCTTGGCGCAGGCTTCCGCCATCCGTTCCCCGATCATCAGGGCGTGGTCCAGCGTTTCCAGCTGGCAGGGTCCGGCGATGACCACCAGGGGTAGATCGTTGCCGCAGGAAAGATCGCGGATGCGGATATGCTTGGGCGGGGTCATGTGGATACCTGTTCACGAAGGATAGAGGCTGTCAGCGACAGCATCAGATAGATACCCGAAAAGATCAGAAAGGCCACCAGCGTATTCTGGAAGGCCTTGGGATAGGTCGCCTCGTCCGGCGGCACGGGGGCGACGGACAGCGACAGATAGCGGACCTGCTTGTTGGCCTCGATCCGCGCGGCCTCCATCTGCGCCGCCGCCGTTGCCAGCAGGCCCTGGCGCGTCAGGAGGTCGCTTTCCGCGATCCGCAGCTCGCCCGAGATCAGCGCCAGCGAATTGCGTTTGCCGTCGCCTTCGGTCAGCTGTGTGCGCGTCTCGGCGATCATCTCCTCCAGCCGGGTGATGTCGCCGCGCAGGGCAGCCACGCGGCTTTGCAGGGGTTGCGGGTTGGACAGCACCTGTCCCAGTTCCAGCCGCTTGGTCGCAAGCTGCGTTTCAAGCGCCGAAACCTGGTTCATCACCACCGTCCCTTCCGCCACCGGATCCAGGACGCCCAGCGTTTGCTGCAATTCCTGCACGCGGCGCTGCGCCGCCAGCACCTTGGATTCGGCATCCTGATAAATGGCGATCGCGCCCTCCATCTGGTCGTCGCGCAGGCGCGAGGTCATCTGGTCCACCTGATCTTCGGCATAGGCGATCAGGGCCAGCGAGAAATCGTGGCTTTGCTGGGGATCGGGGGCGATCACCTCCATGTCGATCATCCCCTCGGTCGGGTCATAGCCGATCTTGACCGATTTCCTGTAAAGCTCGAACGTCGCCTCGTTCGTGGCGTCAGAGGGCAGACGCTTGACCGGGTCGATGCCGGGATCCTGGTAAGCCGCCCGGAAGGCCTTGTCCGCGTCCAGCCGCAGCATCGCGTCGCGCGATGTCAGATAGCTTTGCACCGCGACAGAGTCGGTGTTGGTGGCAAGCTGCGATCCCGACAGCAGGCCCCCCAATCCGCCGCCGCCCGAAGACCCCTGCCCTTCCGCCGACTGGATGCGGAACTGCGACACCGTTGCATAAAGCGGCGTGGCCACGCGGAAGTAATACCAGCCCGCCAGGACGGTCGGCAGGATCACGAAGGCCAGCAGCCGCATCCCCAGCAGGAACATCCGCCGGCGCCTGCGTCTGGCGATGTCGCGCTGGATGCGAAAGATCTCGGCCGCGCGCTTTTCCTCGGTCAGAACCTCGCGCGAGGGCAGGTCGGGCTTGGCCGGCCCGACCTCGGTTGCCGGGCGGGGCGCGGGCGCGGCGGGCTTTTTCGGCATCACCGCCGGCGTGTTCGCCGCCGGCCTGGCCTGCGCGCGGCTGCCCTCGCTGGACAGGATCTGTCCCAGGGCCGCGCGGTGCGAAGGGTCGATGCCCCGCTGGCGCAGGCGAAGCACCGCCTCCTCGTCCGAGGCGACCTCGATCTGGTGCAGGGCGGCGATCCGGCGGGCGATGCGCAGCTGCCGCTCGGACAGGTTTTCGGCGCGGATCGCCGCCAACTGCCCGCTCAGGTCCGTCCCGGACGCGGGCATGGGCGGATCGGGCGGTTTGACCTGGGACAACAAACCCTCGTCGACC
Source organism: Paracoccus angustae (assembly GCF_042648745.1). Lineage (NCBI taxonomy): Bacteria > Pseudomonadati > Pseudomonadota > Alphaproteobacteria > Rhodobacterales > Paracoccaceae > Paracoccus > Paracoccus angustae. Next base: position 5,091 of record NZ_JBHRXY010000005.1, on the reverse strand, counting down.
GGATCGGTGCGCATGAAGCGTTCGCGGTCATCGTTCTGCGGCGGCGTGCCCGGCGGCTCGGCCTTCTTGCGGACCGAGATGCGGATGCTGCTGTCCGAAAAGGGCTGCCCCCCCGGACAGGCGGCTTCGCCGCCCATGTCGGGCCGCACGGATTCGGCAGCCGAAGCGTGATACCGGCGGACCTTAGGCGGTGTAGTCATAATACTGTTTCGCCTCAGCAAGGGATTCGAAGGAATACAGCCGTCCGTTCCGCAGGATGGCGGCGGACCGGCAGAACTTCTCGATCGTGGCGGGCTGGTGGGACACGATCACCACGGTTGCGGTCTTCAGCCGGTCATACAGAACCGCGCCCGCCTTGCGGTTGAATTCCACGTCGGTCGTCTGCGGCATGCCTTCGTCGATCAGGTAGATGTCGAATTCCAGCGCCAGCAGCAGCGAGAAGGTGAACCGCTGCCGCATTCCCGCCGAATAGGTGCCCACGGGCATGTCGAAATATTCGTCGATGTCCGTCAGCCAGCGCGTGAAGGCCGACACGTAATCGGGGTCGAGGCCATAGATGCGGGCGATGTATCGCGCGTTCTCGTTCGCGGAATGCTTCGTGACGACGCCCCCCATGAAGCCCAGGGGAAAGGAAATGCGGCAGGTGCGGCGGATCGTGCCTTCGTCCGGCTTCTCCAGCCCGCACATCATGTTGATCAGCGTCGTCTTGCCGGTGCCGTTGGGCGCGAGGATACCCAGGGAATTGCCAAGCTGGACCCGGAACGAAGCCTGATCGAGGATCACCTTGCGGCGCATTCCCGTCCAGAAGGATTTCGAAACATTGTCGAATTCCAGCATCAGTCATCCCTGCCGCCGCACGGCCCTCGGGGCAGGATCGCCCGGCGCAGGCGACACTAGTCCCGGGCGAGCGGACTGTCCAGTTTTCCCCTTGCGGTAATGCCTGCCCCGCGCCGGTTTGTCACCCTTCAAACACGGCGCATTTTCACTATCTGTTCCCCATGAACCCGCTTGAACAGTCGATCCGCGCCTGCCGCCTTTGCGAGGAACGCTTTGCCGCCACGGCCACCGCCCACGTCCCTCGCCCCGTGGTCTGGTTCCGGCCAGCCGCGCGCATCCTGGTGGTGGGCCAGGCGCCCGGGATGCGGGTGCATCACAGCGGGCGGCCCTTCACCGATCGGTCCGGCGACCGGCTGCGCGACTGGATGGGCGTGGACCCGTCCGTCTTCTATGACCTGGACCGCATCGCCATCGTGCCCATGGCCTTTTGCTTTCCGGGCTATGACGCGCGCGGGTCGGATCTGCCCCCGCCGCCGCTTTGCGCGCAGACCTGGCGCAAGCAGGTCATGGAACGGTTGCGCCCCCGGCTGACGCTGCTGGTCGGCGGCCACGCGATCCGCTGGCATCTTGGCCTGCGGGACGTGACCGCGGCGGTGGCATCCTGGCGCCAACATGCGCCGGCGGTCTTTCCCCTGCCCCACCCGTCCTGGCGCAACACCGGCTGGCTGAAACGCAACCCCTGGTTCGCATCCGGCCTGCTGCCCGAGTTGCGCGCCGCTGTCCGGGCCGAACTTGTGCGCAACGACTGACCCTTTGGTCCGGCCCGCGCAAGCCCCGTGTTGACAGGCCAGGCCCGCCGGGCCATGCCCTGCCATATGACGACCGACATCCAGATCGCCCGCGCCGCCCGCAAGCTGCCCATCGCCGACATCGCCGCCAGGCTGGGTCTGGGCGAAAACGACATCCTGCGATACGGGCCGGACAAGGCCAAGATCGCGCATGACGCGGTGGCCGGACTGGCCGGCCGGCCGCGCGGCCATCTGGTGCTGGTGACGGCCATCAACCCCACCCCTGCGGGCGAAGGCAAGACCACCACCACCGTCGGCCTGGGCGACGCGCTGAACCGCATCGGCAAGCGCGCCACCGTCTGCATCCGAGAGGCGAGCCTCGGCCCCAATTTCGGCATGAAGGGCGGCGCGGCCGGGGGCGGCCATGCCCAGATCGTGCCCATGGAGGAAATGAACCTCCACTTCACCGGCGATTTCCACGCGATCACGGCGGCCCACAATCTGCTGGCCGCAATGATCGACAACCACATTTATTGGGGCAACGCCCTGGACATCGACACGCGCCGCATCACCTGGCGGCGCGTGATGGACATGAATGACCGCGCGCTCCGCGACATCGTCGTGGGGTTGGGGGGCGCCTCGAACGGGTTCACGCGCCAGACGGGCTTCGACATCACGGTCGCGTCCGAAGTCATGGCGATCCTGTGCCTGGCACGCGACCTCGACGACCTGCACGCCCGCCTTGGCCGCATTGTCGTGGCCTATGGCCGCGACCGCCGCCCGGTCACGGCCCGCGATCTTAAGGCCGACGGCGCCATGACCGTGCTGCTGCGCGACGCCTTGCAGCCGAACCTGGTCCAGACGCTGGAAAACAACCCGGCCCTGGTTCATGGCGGCCCCTTCGCCAATATCGCGCATGGCTGCAACAGCGTGATCGCCACCGATACCGCGCTGCGCCTGTCCGACTATGTCGTGACCGAGGCGGGCTTCGGCGCCGACCTGGGGGCCGAGAAGTTCCTGGACATCAAGTGCCGCCTGGCGGGCCTGTCGCCTGCCGCCGCCGTGCTGGTGGCGACGATCCGCGCGCTGAAGATGAACGGCGGCGTCGCCAAGGAGGATCTGGCGGCCGAGAATGTGGCCGCCGTGACGCGCGGCTGCGCGAACCTGGGGCGCCACATCGAAAACCTGCGCGGCTTCGGCCTGCCGCTGGCGGTGGCCGTCAATCACTTCGCGGGCGACACCCCCGCCGAGATCGCGGCGCTTCAGGATTACTGCGCCCGCCACGGCACCGCCGCGATCCCGTGCCACCATTGGGCCAAGGGCGGCGCGGGGGCCGAGGAACTGGCCCGGCAGGTCGTCGGGCTGGTGGAAGGCGGCGAGGCCGATTTCCACACCCTTTACCCCGACTCGATGCCCTTGTGGCAGAAGATCGAAACGATCTGCACCCGCATCCACCGCGCCGCGCATGTCGAGGCCCTGCCCGGCATCCGCGCCCAGCTGGATCTGTGGGAGGAACAAGGCCATGGCCGCCTGCCGGTCTGCATCGCGAAGACGCAGTATTCCTTTTCGACCGACCCCGACCTGCGCGGCGCGCCGGAAGGCCATGTCATCCCGGTCCGAGAGGTCCGCCTGAACGCGGGCGCGGGCTTTGTCGTCGCCATCTGCGGCCAGATCATGACCATGCCGGGCCTGCCCCGCCATCCGGCAGCCGAAACCATCGGCCTGAACGGCCTGGGCCAGATCGAGGGACTGTTCTAGGCCGCCAACGGCAGGCTTGGCCGGGGATTGTGCCAGCGCCGGTGAACGGCCATGTGCAGGGCCACAAGCGCGGCAAGGGTCGGGCGCAGCGCCGCCCGATCCTGGTCGGCGGTGCCGAAGCCGATCCGGGCGGGGAAGGATCCGTCCGGGCGCTGGCTTGCGATCACGTCGGCCAGCAGCGGCGCAACGTCGTGGTCCGGGTCGATCAGGCACAGGCAATAACACATCTGCGCCAAGGGCATCAGCAGACCCTTCCGGGCGGCCCAGTCGGCCAGGCGCAGGCAGGTCGCAAAGGCCTCGCCATAGGTGCGGACATCGGCAAAGCGCGGACGCTCGGCCCCGAAACGGTAACACAGCATCAGAACATGGGCATAGCCGTCGATGTCCTGCTCGGTCAGGCGCTCCTCGGGGATCGGGCTGCGCAGAGCCGCCTCGGCCTCGGCAAAAAAAGCGGTGTTCGGGTCGCTGGACAGGGCCAGGCGTTCGCTCGGCGACATGGCGGGCAAGCTGATCCGCATCGTCCCCGCCTGCGGCGAAAGGCAAAGAAGCGCGGCGCCGGACCGGAAGTCGGCCTGGGACCGTTCCCGAAGGCTGGCGATGAAATCACGCGTGAAATCGGGCGTGACGCGGCTGCGGATGAAGGTCTGAAGCGGTGCCGGGCTGCCGCGCAGGCCGGTGCATATATGCGCGGCAACGGCAATATCGGCCAGATCGGGCAGATGGGGATCAGCCGGTTCGGACAGCAGGGGCAGAAGCTCGATCTGGTTGCGCAGCCATTGCTGGCTGCGTGCATTGATCAAGGTCAGCAACTGCTTGTAGGCGGGGTCACGAGACATGAGCTTTCCCTCCGAGACATATCACCGATTAAAAACCCCGATTAAGAATTTGGCAATTAATTAGCTGCAAGGGGGCGACGGCGAACTGTTGAATATGAATTGAAAATATTCCATATATTTCGGTTCCGGGACCGATGGTGGAAGGCAGCGGGAAAAACCGCGGACGACAGGCCCGCAGCACGACCAGGATGCAACCCGTAACCATGACCACCCGGACATGTTCCTGTGACGCGCAAAAAAACATCGCTCGGCAACGGTCTCCAGATTGCCCCTGAGCGCCGGTCCGGTCAAGACAGCGTCAAGCCGCCCCTCGCCGTGCGCGTCCGGCAAGGAAAAAAGTAGGCGATCAAGAGCGGCTGCCGGTCGGCAAGACCCCTGGGGTGCCATGCTTCAACTGTCGGTGATCTGTTCGGGCTGTTCCGCCATGGCGCCGGCCCGTCCCAATCACATCAAGGTCGATGCGCCGGTCCTGTGTCAGGCATCATGCGCGACCCGGGAAGGAGGCAATAGAACACCATCCAGCAGGTTGGGCATGATCGACTGATCGGCAATCTGTTTCGAATTGGCAATGTTTATATGCCTGCCGATGGTTCATCCCGAAGATGCCAGGCACCTAGTCTTTTCGATTTGATATTTAAAGCATAATTCCGGGGTTTATATAAAACAGCCGTCGTTGCAAGATCCTGATCTGCCTTGTCCGGCGCATCGTCGAAATTTTTCAACAATAGGTATAAGCCGGAAAAAGATTATCGTCAGACATCGCCCCCCTTTGCATCTTGCCTAATCGGGACCCGAGCACCCCGTGATTTCGTCGGTTTGATCAAATAGCCGGGTACTTCAAGATTACTTTGCCGGGGCTCTGTTGCACAAATCCTGTGAGGGACTCATCTCGTGAATCCAGCATGGTAGCTGGGTTGCATGAACAGACCGAC